>CAMZAI010000124.1 GCA_947304065.1 uncultured Clostridia bacterium
ACTGGTCAACATCAAGATACAGGAATACTTCTGCACCGAGAAGCTCGTATACACGTACGGTAACGTCTACAACGCTCTCAGGAGACTGGCTGATGAACATTTCCTCATCCTTAACATCCTCGGGACGGATACCAAGAACAACGGTCTTTCCCTCGTAACCTGCATCGATGAGTCTCTTAGCCTTAAGCTCGGGAACTGTGATGGTGGTCGAACCGAATGTAAGGGTAACCTTGTCGCCTTCGCGTCCTACAACGCTGTCGATGAAGTTCATCTGAGGAGATCCCATGAAACCTGCAACGAAGAGGTTGTTGGGCTGATCGTAAAGGTTCTGAGGTGTATCAACCTGCTGAACAACGCCGTCCTTCATAACAACGATACGGGTACCGAGTGTCATAGCCTCGGTCTGGTCATGTGTTACGTAGATGATGGTTGTCTCAAGTCTCTGATGAAGCTTGGAGATCTCAATACGCATCTGAACACGGAGCTTAGCGTCCAGGTTCGACAGAGGCTCGTCCATAAGGAATACCTTAGGGTTACGAACGATTGCACGACCCATGGCAACACGCTGTCTCTGTCCGCCGGAAAGAGCCTTCGGCTTACGATCGAGAAGGTGCTCGATGTCGAGGATCTTAGCTGCCTCGTGAACGAGCTTATCAATTTCTGCCTTAGGGGTCTTACGAAGCTTAAGGCCGAATGCCATATTGTCATAAACAGACATATGAGGATACAGAGCGTAGTTCTGGAATACCATCGCGATATCGCGATCCTTGGGCTCAACGTCGTTCATGAGCTTGTCGCCGATCCAGAGTTCGCCGGAAGAAATCTCCTCAAGGCCTGCGATCATACGAAGTGTGGTCGACTTTCCGCATCCTGAAGGTCCAACGAAAATGATGAATTCCTTGTCTGCGATCTCAAGGTTGAAGTCCTTAACCGCAACAAAGCCGTTGGGATAAACCTTGGTAATGTTCTTTAAAGATAAACTTGCCATTTTTCTCCTCCTAAAGAAATAACAATCCTGCTTTTTACAGCAGCGGTCCTTCACGGAAACCCGCCGTTACAATACTACATTGAAAAACCGCCGATTGCCATATCTGAAATAAACAAAATGCATTATCTTATTTTGTGAATATTAGATAATCGGATCCCAAGCCGGCGCAAACGTAATGAATAATCACAAAAAGTGGTATGTTCAATTTGTGCAGAATGTATAAAGAACGGTGCAAACCTCGAAATTTTCGTCAATTTTTCCGTCTTTTCAGCTCGCCGTAGCCCTCGCCCCATACCTCGCGCACATCACTTATCGTGACAAATGCGGTCGGATCGTGCTTGTATACTATGTCGAGGACGCGCACCATTTCCTTACGTGAAACTACACAATAAAGAACTTTTTTGTCGAGATGAGAGAACATTCCCTCGCCGTTCAGCCCCGTAACGCCCCTGTCAAGTTCCACGAGTATCTCCTCCGCGATATCGTCGGCGAGGTCGGAAATGATGTAAGCGCACTTGGCAAATTTGAGACCGTCAAGGAGATTGTCCGAAACCTTGCTCGTGATATATACGGCGATCGTCGCATAGAGAGCCGCCTTGATGCCGAATACCACCGCGCCCGTAAGGACGATAAGGCCGTCCAGCACGAAAATGATCTGGGGCACTGTCAGATGAGGATTCTTATGCCTGATCAGCATTCCGAGCATATCGGTGCCGCCCGTGGTCGCCATCGTGAGCAGCACGAGGCCGATGCCAGCGCCCGAGAGCAGTCCGCCGAAAATGACCGAAAGGATATAGTCGCCCTCAAACAGCGAAAAGCTCGGAAGAACCGCAAGGAAGCCCGAAAGAGCGAGCGTCGCGAACAGAGTTTTCGCGATGTACCTGAATCCGAAGACCTTGAGCGAGATCAGGAACACGGGGATATTGAACAAAAGGTTCGTGATCCATATCGCGATACCTTCTCCGCCGAGGTCGATCCTGCCCGCAGTGAAATGCTTGATAATGATACCGAGACCGGTCACGCCTCCCGTAACCAGCTCCATCGGCTCGTAGATAAAATTAATCGCAACGCCCATAAGGAACGTTCCCGTAAGTATCAGGAGATAATCCCTTAACGTACTCCTTTTTGAAAAAAACGCACTGATTCCCCTACTCAATTCTGTATCCGCCTTTTACATAGATTGTCATATTTCCCGAGGCTTTAACCCCGCTGTTTCCGCCTATACCGAGGAAATGCACATACATTACGACGCTGGTCCCCGCAGGGAACATCTGCGCGTCGGTAATGCTGAGCATCCCGCTCGTGCCGAGAACCGTTCCGTTGCCGGAATAAACGATCATTTCGCTGCCGTCGGTAAGCAGCAGGCTCTGCCCCTTGGCAAGGCTCACCCGCGAAAAGCCCGCGTCGGACGAAGCTGCGCCGCTTGAATCCCCAAGGCCCTCGAGCCTCGAATTCAGGTAGCTGAGCGTCACGAGCGGATCTCCCTGGCTTCCGGGGGAAGCCGAACCCGCGCCGAACACAGATCCCGCCTTAAACGCGGCAAGCAGCGCCGCGGCCGCAATGACAGCGATCAATATCTTTTTTCCCATATTTTCTCCTGTTTGGGATCGGTTTTCAACCGATCATGTCAATACAGTATCCTGTACAATATCGCGCCTGTGCCCGCCGTATCGAGCGAAGTGCTCTCGTTCTTTACGTTCACGGGCGCCGCCTCGAATGTGACATCCGCCTTTGTGAGAGCGTCGTAGACCTCCAGGTATCTGAGCCTGTCCGCCACGCTCCAGTTGGTCACTGCGTCTTTAAAAGCCGCTTCGATAGCGCCTTTTGCGCTTCCTTCCGTCCCGTAGGCTTTGCCTTTAAGTTCATCCGCACCAAGCCTGAAGCCGGCTTCCGCCGCGTCCCCGCTCCCCCTGTAATACATGAATTCGTCGAAGACCGTGTCCTCGACCGCAGTGTAATACAGGATGTTGAAATTAATAAGCTCGCTGATTATGCGCCTTCCGGCGTCATAAGCCTTATCGTTGTGATAATACCTGTACAGCTCGGAAAATGTGACCGTCTGCGGCAGCTCGGTATTGTCGGGCGTCAGCTCGCCGTAGAGCTTCGCCGACATCGTGCAGCTCACATCGGTGTCGATCCCGATGAGATACAGCTTCCCGGGTATGCAGCCGAGTATCTCTATAAGTATCTTCTCGATCCTGCCCGTCTCCGAATTCGTTACAAAGAGCAGATCGACCGGCGTCATGTTGAGCGCCGTGTAGGAAACTCCCGTGGGCTGCGTGCCTGTATCGTCCGTTCCCTGAACGGTCGCCCCTGACGGATCGTCCGGTGCGGGACCGTTTTTATATTTTTCCGCGAAGTAATAGCCTCCCGCGACCGCCGCGAGTATCAGCAGCGCAGCGATCAGAACGAAAAGTCCGCCTCCGCCTTTTTTCTTTACCGCCAAGATCCAGCTCCTTTTACATTACATCCATCCGCCGTCAAGCGTAACGATCTGTCCGGTCAGATAATCCGACTGCTCCGCGATCGCCCTGACGAGTTTCGCGACCTCTTCGGGCTCCGCAAAACGTCCGGCGGGTATCTCCTCGCACAGCGCGTTCCTTTCGGCCTCCGAAAAAATCCTGTTCATATCGGTGTCGATGCATCCGCAGGCAATGGCGTTCACGGAAATATGCGAAGGAGCCAGTTCCCTCGCCAGCGCCTTTGTGTAGGCGTTCACTCCGCCCTTCGTCGCCGAATACGCCACCTCGCAGGACGCACCCACGCTTCCCCATACCGAGGAAATATTGATGATCCTTCCGCCTCCCGCAACAAGCATGCCCGGGATCGCCTCCCTGCAGCAGAAATGCACCGAAGACAGATTCGTGGCGACTATCCTGTCCCACTGTTCGTCGGTCATATCCTGAAGCAGGCCCACATACGAAATGCCCGCGTTGTTGATCAGGATATCGATCCTTGCGGGACCGTTCACATCGCTCTTTAAGGCACCCTCAAAGCTCTGGGTATGCCTTTTTATCTCCTCGAACATCGCATGCACGAATTTCGGATCGCCCACATCACCCTTTAGGGCCACGATGCAGCCCGTGCCCGATCTTTGGCGCCTGATCGAGGTCAGTTCATCAACGCACTCCGTCAGTTTTTCGCCGCCGTGCAGCGAATTGACAAAGAGATTGCAGTCGGTCTGCGCAAATTCCTTCGCGATCGCGCGTCCTATACCGCGGGATGCGCCCGTGATCAGTATATTCTTCATGTGCAATTCTCCTTCCGTGCCCGTTTTTCTGTTTACAGCTGATACTATATCACCCGCCCGCTCATTTCGCAATTCACTGTAGTAAAACGGCAAATCAAATTGACCTGATATGCCCGCTCGATTACAATGGAAAAGGTGCTTCGGCACGATCAAACAAAAGGACAGACAGAATGAACAAGCAGGATGTAATAGCTTTTTTCGACATGCTCGCCCCGACATGGGACGTCGGCATGGTGCACAATGACAGGATAATAGGGACCATTCTGGCAAACGCGAATGTACGCGGGGGCGTATCGGTTCTGGACGTTGCCTGCGGGACAGGCGTGCTGATCCCCGACTATTTTAAGGCCGGTGCGGAACATGTGACCGCCATCGACTTTTCTTCAGAGATGATAAAAACAGCCCGCCCGAAGTTTACCGGTGAGATAAACTCGGGCAGGCTCGAACTTGTCTGCGCGGACGTCGAGGACTATTGTCCCGGCAACCGTTTCGACTGTATACTCGTATATAATGCTTTTCCCCATTTCCCCGACGGAGACCGGCTGATAGCCCATCTTTCGTCACTGCTCGTACCCGGCGGGACATTGAGCGTGGCTCACGGCATGAGCCGCGACGCGATCAATGCCCACCACAGCGGGAGCGCAAAGGATATATCCGTCGGCCTCATGAGTGAGACCGGGCTTGCGGAGATCTTCGCGAAATACCTGAAGGTCACCGCTGTCATCTCAAACGCGGAAATGTATCAGGTGGCGGGTGTCTTTACTTGAAGAAGGTTGCGGTATCGATCTTGCCGTAGCCTCCGAAGCTTGCGGGCTTAGCGAATATCTCGGCCGCCAGCTCCTTTCCTAAGAACGCCTTCGTGATCTCGTTGGTCTTTGCGGTCATGTCGATATCCTCAAAGAGCGCGGGATAAGCGGTCTTGGCCGCGAACCAGGTATTTGCGAGAGCCAGCTCGTAGTTGGTGTAATATGCGTTGTACGCCATCTCGATGTATACTTCGCCTTCCTGCCATGCTTTGCAGGTATCGAACATTGTGGGATCGTCGGCAAATGCGGGCTTGATGTTCTTTACCGCTGCCGAGTCGATGATGATAATATCCATCGCATCGCCGAGAGCGGTGAACTTCTCTGCCTCGATCGCCTGGATGCCGTTCTTTTCAAGATCGTTCACAACATTTTTGATGTTGGCCACATTGAAGTTGATATAGTTCTGGGCGGTCATGAGATGATTCGTGGTTCCCCAGTTTCCGAGTCCGCAGATATATACGCCGGGCTTGTCGGCATCTGCTACGGAAGCAACTCTCTTCTCGATTTCTGCTCTCTCTGCCGCAATGTATGCAACCAGAGTCTCAGCCTTTTCCTCTTCCCCGAAGATCGTTCCGAGCAGTCTCATGGAACCGCCGAACTCATCGGCAAATACGCCTGCGGGGCCTGCCTTTAAGGTAACAACGGGCACTCCGAGCTGTGCAGCCAGAGCGTCTTCCTTCTCTACATCCTCATACTCCGAGATAACAAGATCGGGCTCACATGCGAGGATCTTCTCAGCCTCCGCAGCCTGTGCGTTGGGTCCGCCCACACCGCAGGAAGGGAGTGTATTGAACACGTCGCCGAATGCGATCACGTAAGGACGTGCAGCCGCATCGAACATCTTGGGTCTCTCCTCGAGAGTCGTATTCTCGATATCCTCAACGCCGCAGAGCAGATTAACGTCCGCAATGTAGGTATACATGCGCAGAGCGCCCGCGCCGATGCAGACTACTCTCTTGTAGCTGCCGGGAGTGATCGTCATCTCGCGTCCGATCATATCGGTGATCGTGATCTCCTTTGCCGGCTCAGGCTCGGGTGTGTCAGTAACGGTTGTATCGGTCTTGTCGCCGCCGGCGTCGGGTGCGGGCGTCGTGGTATCGGGTGCCTTGGTGGGTGCCTCGGTTGCCGCCTGTGTGGGCGTTGAAGGATTGGTACCGTTATCCTTCTTGCTGCATGCACATACCGAAACCAGCATGAGCAGGCAGAGCATCAGTGCAATGATCTTTTTCATAAAATTCCTCCGTTTACTATGATCTTTCTGTCCTTTATTTCTAAAATGCTGACTTTTGCATCATAGATCTCATCAATGACCGCTTCGGTAAAGGAATCCTTTCCTCCCGAAAAACGGACCTTGCCGTCCTTCATGAAGAAGAACCGGTCTCCGGCCTCGAGCGCCTGGTTCAGGTCGTGCAGCGAGGTCAGTATGCTCATGCCGCGCTCACGGCTGAGCTTCTTCATTTCTTCGATGATCAGCTGCTCGTTCGCGATATCGAGGTTGCCCGTGGGCTCGTCAAATACAAGCAGCTTCGGTTCCTGCGCGAGGGCACGCGCGATCGCCACCTTGCGCGATTCACCGCCCGAGAGTTCCTGCGCACTGCGCGCTGCCAGTTCCTCCAGACCCATTTCCTTAAGGATCGTGCGCGTCACCTCGTGATCCCCGCTTCCCGCGCGAAGCCCGAACTTTGCCATCCTGCCCGAAAGCACCGTATCATAAACGCTCAGGTCGCCGAATCGCACATCCTGCGGCACATACGCGATCAGGCCTGCGCGTTCCCTGCGGCTCATTTCCAAAAGCGGTCTTCCGTCCATTGTAATGCTTCCCGATCCGGACTTTACTATTCCGAGTAAGGCCTTGAACAATGTGGTCTTTCCCGCGCCGTTCTTTCCGAGCAGTATTCCTATATCACCGTCTTTAAGCGTCAGCGAAACGCCGTCGAGCACCTTGGGCGAATGCTTTGAATAAGCAAAGGTGAGGTCTTCTATCTCAAGCATGCTCCCCGCCTCCCTTCCGTGCGAATATCAGTGCAAGGAAGAACGGTGCTCCGAGCAGCGAGGTTATCGCTCCTACCGGAAGCGCCGAGCCGTTGCCTATGCTCCTTGAGAGCGTGTCGGCGAGCAGCAGGAGAATGCTTCCCAGAAGCACCGATACCGGCAGCGAGATCCTGTGATCCTGTCCGAGTATCCTTTTCGCGGTATGAGGGCAGATAATGCCTACAAAACCTATTATTCCCAGATACGAAACGCATACCGCCGTGATCACCGATGCGGCGAGCATCGATACAAATCGTAAAACTTCAACGTTCACGCCCATGCTCTTTGCCGCCGCGTCTCCCGAAAGGAGCGCGTTAAAGCGCCAGCTGAATATCGCGAATACGGTGATGCCCGCAACCACTACCGCCGCCATGATGATGTCTGTCTTATAGGTCGCGCGTCCGAGATCGCCGAAGCTCCAGATGACCGCAGCCGAAAGTCCCACGTCCGTCGCATAGAACTGCAGTATGGTGGTGGCTGCCGTCCATATCGAGCCTATCGCTATTCCCGCGAGTACCACGACTCCCGGTGAAAATGAACGGATCCTGCACAGCCCGAGTATCAGGAGTACCGATACAGCGGAGAATATGAAGGCCATTCCCGAAGTGGCGTAAGGATTTGCGCCGACCATGTAGCTCGAAAGATTATTGCCGGTTTCAAGGAAACCGCCGGCAAACGCGATGATCGAGAGATTCGCTCCGAACACAGCCGCGTTCGAAACGCCGAGCGTCGAAGGCGAGGCCATAGGATTGTTGAGGCAGGTCTGCATGATAAGTCCCGAAGCCGAGAGTCCGGCTCCCGCGACTATCGCAGCGATAACGCGCGGTATGCGGATATTCCTGATGATACGGACCTGCGCCGCGCTGCCCTTTCCAAGGAGCGCGTTAATACATTCCGCGGGAGTCATATGCGAAGATCCCGCCATCATGCACAGGACCGTCAGCACCAGCAGCACGGCCGCGAGTATCAGGATCGCGCCTCTTCGTTTTCCCTTCTGTGATATGATATCCTTTTGCTTCGTCATTTCCTTCGATCCGTTCAAAAAAAATAAAAAAGGCATGCCTTCTCCCGTCGGGAAGAAAGCATACCTTCGTGG
>CAMZAI010000125.1 GCA_947304065.1 uncultured Clostridia bacterium
ATCACTGCCAGAATTCTAATTATCACTTGAAACTACCCCGTCCAGATCCTCAAGCTGTTCCTTCAGCTCGGTTATAACAAGTACTGCCTCAATATGCCTGAAATCAACAACAGGCGTCAGATAAGCTTCCTTTGACATCGTCGAAGAATCGGTGCGTATATTGCTCACGTATCCGATCAGGATGCCGGGAAGATACTTATCGCTTATGTATGATGTCACTACTTCGTAATTGTCATAGATCTCCGCGTCCAGATCGATCATCCTGACATTGATGTAGCCGTCGTCGAGGAGCTCGAGATTACCCGAAACTATGCAGGTATCCGAGGTGGTCAGGAACATTCCGCTGACCGAGCTCGCATCGTCGATTATCGATCTGACTCTCGACCAGTTCTTTCCGACCTCGGCGATGATGCCTACAAGTCCGTTGCCGGAAATAACGTTCATATCCGGGAGGATGCCGTCTTCGCTTCCCTTGTCAATAATAAATTCATTACAGTAGCTGTTGGGCTCGCGGTTGATGACCGTGGCCGCAACCTTGTCAAAATCCTGATACTGCTGGTCCAGTTCGTAAAGCTCCCTGTACCAGTTCAGCTCATATTTTTCCTGCGTAAGTATGCTGTTCTGCGCCTTCAGGTCGTCGATCTGTGTCTTCAGCTTGTCATTCTCCTCTATCAGCTTTTTGATATCGGTGAACATCCTGAAGCGGTCGGCTATCGAATTTCCTACGGTATTGATACCCTTCTGCATCGGCGTAACGAAATTCCCGAAGGCCGCCTTTACCGGTGCGAATTTCTCTTTGTACCTGTAGGACGCGAATATGGTCACAGCGCAGAGGATAAAGAGCAGGATAAATATGTATTTGGGATTTATCTCTATTTTCTTACGGTTTCTGCGTCTTGCACTACGGCTCATTTCTAAAAATCCTTAATCAGTCTTTGTAAGTTGCCTGCTTCAAAACATAAGCAAGCGATTCGTACGCGGGATTCTCGATGATCTTGCCGAGACCCAGCGCAACTGTATTTGCCGAATCGTTGCAGATATTGATCTTAAGCTCAGTCTCGCTGCCGAGGAGAACGTCAAGATTCCTGATCTGTGAGGAACCGCCGGTTACGTAAATGCCGGAATCAATGATATCCGAAGCGATTTCCGGGGGCGTATGCTCGAGGATTATCTTTACGGAATCAACGATGCTGCGCAGATGCTCAGCGATCGACTCGTAAACAAACGCGGTATCGATCTCCTTCTCGGTGGGAAGTCCGTTAACAACGTCGCGCCCGTGAACCTTGATCGTAGGGTTGTTATTCTCTTCGGGAGCGATCGCGGTCGCAAGATTGATCTTGATGACCTCGGCGGTCTTATTTCCGATAACGAGGTTGAACTTCTTTTTAACACTGTTGATGATGTCGTCGTCAAATTTATTGCCGCCGATGGGAATGAGACGGCTGAGCACGATTCCGCCGAGCGAAAGTACTGAGATCTCGGTGGTGTCCGCACCTATATCGACTACCATGACGCCCGACGCCTCGCATACGTTCAGGCCTGCGCCGAGCGCGTCGGCGATGGGTCTCTCCGCGATCCTTACCCTGCGGGGCTTCGCGTTAGTATTTGCAACGAGGTCAACGAAAGCCTTCTTCTCAACCTCCGTGATATCGGTGGGCGCGGTAATGATGAACTCTGCGCCGTTCAGCTTTCCCTGGGTCTTTCCGATCTCGTCGAATACCAGGTTCAGCAGCTGCTGCATATTCTTAATGTCGGCGATAACGCCGTATTTAACAGGATACGTAACTTCGATGTTCGAAGGTGCCTTGCCGTACATCTCGAAGGCTTCGTCACCTATGGCGATGATCGTGGAATTGTCCTTGATGGCAAGAATATTCTTCGCGTCATAGATAACGCCGTCATTCTTCTTGTAAATCTTCAGAGCTCTGGTTCCGAGATCGATTCCGTAAACTTTAGACATTTCTACCCCTTTTCACTTAGCCAAAACACCGGATTCCTTCATGCTGATATAGCGGTTGTCGCCGATAATGATATGGTCCACGAGCTTAAGTCCCGTGACCTGACACGCCTGCTTCAGCCTGAGCGTCGAACTGATATCCGCCGATGACGGATTCGGGTCTCCCGTCGGATGATTGTGAAGCATCACAAGGTTCACCGCACCCGCACGAAGCGCCTCGATCAGGATCTCGCGCGGCTCGAACAGAGAAATGTTCACACTGCCGCGAAATACGGTCCTGTCTCCTATCAGGTTCATCTTTGCGTCAAGGAAGACCGCTTTGGTCTCCTCATGCTCTAAATGTCTCAGATCCTCCATGTAGTAGGCCGCGATATCGTTGGGACAATTAAAGCCTACCTTCCTCGCGGAGGCCGCTTTGGCCATGCGCTTCGCAAGCTCGGCGACACAGAGTATCTGCACCGCTTTGACCTTACCTATCCCGTGAAGCTTCATCAACGACCGGAGGTCGACATGATAAAGCGAGACGATCCCTCTGCCCTCGTGCAGGTTCAGTATCCTGCAGGCCAGCTCCACCGAACGTTCCTTTTCCGAACCGCATCTGATGATCGCGGCGAGGAGTTCGGCGTCAGACAATGACGAAGCGCCGTACATCATGCATTTCTCGTACGGACGCTCGTTGTCCGGAAGATCCTTGACATTAAACCGGTTGTTTTTTAAGTTTTGTTTTTTATTCATTCAGGCTCCGTTCTCTCTCTCCGGCCTGAAAATGCGGTTTTTAAAACCACACAAAATCATTATACTACAACATTGGAAAAAAGTATAATCAAATAAGATTTTTATCCAGTATTTTCTGCAGGGACATCAGAATGCCCAGTTTTGCGTGGTACCACGTAAGTCCGCCCTGGAAATAAACGGCGTAAGGCTCCTCAAGCGGACCGTCCGCCGAAAGCTCAATTGACGAACCCTGTACGAAGGTTCCCGCAGCCATGATAACGTCCGAAGCATATCCGGGCATAGGCGAAGGCTCGGGCCTTACAAAGCTGTCCACCGGCGCCGCAGCCTGGATTCCCTCGCAGAACGCGATCAGTCTCTCGGGAGTGCCGAGCGTGACCGCCTGAATGATATCGTATCTGGGCTCGGTTCCGTTCGGGATCACGGGAAGTCCGAGGTCCTCATATATCCTCGCCGCAAATATCGCGCCTTTTACAGCTCCGATCGCAACAACGGGCGCCATGAACAGACCCTGAAAAATGCTCTGGTTGATGCCGAGTGTTGCGCCGACCTCCTTGCCGAGTCCGGGACACGCAAGTCTTGCAGCGCATTTCTCTATGCATTTGGCGGTACCGACGATATAACCGCCGGTCGCCACAAGTCCGCCGCCGGGGTTCTTGATCAGAGACCCTACGCACATATCCGCGCCGACCTCTGAGGGCTCTCTGGTCTGAACAAACTCACCGTAGCAGTTGTCCACCATGATCGTGACTTCGGGCTTGATGCCTCTGATAAATGCGATCAGCTCCCCGATCCTCTCAACCGAAAGCGTAGGTCTGGTCGCATATCCCTTCGAACGCTGGATAGTAACGAGCGCTGTTCTCTCATTGATCGCGGCTCTGATGCCGTCAAAGTCAAACCCTCCGTCGGGCAGCAGGTCTACCTGCGCGTAGGTCACGCCGTATTCTGCGAGCGAACCTGTCGCAGGCGTAATACCGATGACCTGTTCAAGCGTGTCATAGGGTTTTCCTACGGGCGAAAGGATCTCGTCTCCGGGGCGTACGTTAGCGCTCAAAGCCACAGCCAGCGCATGAGTACCGCACATGATCTGAGGCCTTACGAGCGCGTCCTCGGTCTTAAATACGGATGCATAAACTGCCTCGATAGCTTCTCTTCCGGCGTCATTATAACCGTAACCGGTAGTTCCGGCAAAAAAGGTCTCGCTGACTCCGTTATCCTGCATCGCCTTGATGACCTTCAGGTGGTTATATTCCGCGATCCTGTCCAGTTCTTCGAATCTGGGTTTCAATTCGGCCTCATACTTTTCACCGAGAGCGATAACCTTCTCGGAGAGGCCCATACTTCTGAGTAAATCTTTCATTTCTTTGCTTCCTTTTTCAATCTTTTATTATTCTTGCCAAAGACTCGGCGATTGCGATTCTATCAGGGTAATCGCGGATGTCGATGAATTCAACTTCTCGTTCCCGCTTGAACCAGGTCAGCTGCTTCTTCGCATAATGCCGGGTCTCTCTCTTGATCGCGTCCACGGCTTCTTCGTAAGTCGCGCGTCCGGCGAAATAATCGCACATTTCCTTGTATCCGATGCCGAGCATCGACTGCATATCTTCGGTGTAGCCCTTATCGAGCAGTCCCCTGACTTCCGCTTCAAGCCCGTCTGACATCATAATGTCCACGCGTCGGTTGATTCGCTCATAAATGGCGTCCCTGTCGTCCGTCAGCACGAAATATCTGAAATCATAAGGCGATTCGCGTACCGACTGCTCCTCGTTATGCTCCGAGAGGCGCTTGCCCGTGAGCTCGTAGAATTCCAATCCGTGCAGCAGGCGTTTTGTATTGTTCGGATGAATGATCCCGGCGTAGACCGGATCGATCTTCTTGAGCCGTTCGAACAGATACAGCGCTCCGTTCTTCTGCAGCTCGTCTTCCAGCCTTTTCCGGATCTCGGACTGCCTGTCATCGTCGTACTCGGTAAAATCGACATCGTAGAGAACGGCCTGTATATAAAAGCCCGTTCCTCCGGCAATGATAGGTACATGGCCTCTTGCGCTTATCTCATCGATGCACTTCTTCGCGAGCGCCTTGAATTCGAGTACCGAGAATGGCTCGTCGGGATCGATGATGTCGATCAGATGATGCGGTACGCCGCGCATTTCTTCGGGCCTGATCTTGGCGGTACCGATATCCATGCCGCGATAGACCTGCATCGAATCCGCCGAGATTATCTCGCCGCCTATCCGAAGCGCAAGCTCCACTGACACGGCGGTCTTCCCGACTGCGGTCGGTCCGTTTATTATTATCAGTTTTTGTTTGGACATTTAATTTCCTTTCGGAGTATTACTGTTCAAAGCAGTTAGATGATCCTCTTGAATTTCCTCTCCAGCTCATACTGCGTGATCGAGATAATGACAGGACGGCCGTGAGGGCAGTTAAACGGATTATCGAGCTTCAGGAGATTCTCGATAAGAGTCTGCGCCTCTTCCCTCGAAATCCTCGTATTTCCCTTGACCGCGGCCTTGCAGGCGCAGGTTGCCAGCCTGTAGTTCATCGTCGAGGTCTGACGTGCAAGCCTTACATTGTCGTCCGAGAAAGTATCGATCAGCTCATGCAGCAGGTCGACCGCGTCCATCTGATACAGCTGCAGCGGAACCGAGCAAACTCTGTATTCCCTGCCTCCGAAGCTCTCAAGCTCAAATCCGAGCCTTGCTAGCTCGTCCAGATGCTTCTCGACAGTCTCGCATTCCTGTGCCGAGAGCGTCACGATGATCGCGGGGCTCAGGGACTGCGAGAGGATCGACGCCTCATTGTACTCCCTGACCAGCTTCTCGTAAATGATTTTCTCATGCGCAGCGTGCTGGTCGATCATATAGAGCTTGTCAGACAGCTCCACTATCCAGTAAGTGTTGAATATCTGCCCGATCAGCTTAAAGCCGTCGTACATGCCCTTCTTGAATTCTTCCTTCGTCTCAGGCCTGATAACAGGAACCTCGCCGTCTGCCTGCTTATCGATATCGGTCTCCATGACGAGCTGGGTGTAGACGGGCTCTTTTTTATCGGGTGCGGGCTGCGCGTCAGGATTATCGGTCTTGTTCGAAGATTTCGCATCACTGTCCATGCCGCGTGTAATGCTTCTTGCAAAGCCGCTCATGTCAGCCGTGATGCTGTCGTCTTCGCTGATGTTTAATTGAGCCTCACCTTGCTCGGTATCAGTTTCGGCCACAAACTGGAACTTTTCACTATTCTCTTCAACCACATCATTTCTAGCAGTAACACGCCCCTGACGTGTCAGGAATACACTTTCGTTTGCATCAGGAACACTATCCTCACCGCCGGCTTTCTTCAAAACCTCAGCAACTTTACCATCCCCAATCGGATGCTCCGCCCTGGCCTTCTCAAACGGCTCCGGCATGCTCTGCACACGCTCGTCGGACATATTCTTCGCAAGCACTTCTTTGCGTGTCTCGATCGGAGGCGTGATCGTCTTCGGTATGAAAGCCGCAGCCTTCAGAGTGTTGCATACGGCCTGATACACTGCGTTAAAAATATCGTCCGGCTTCTCGAAGCGTACCTCCTGCTTGGTCGGATGCACATTCACATCCATCGTCTGCGCAGGAATCTCGATGTGTATCGCCGTAAACGGATACTTGTGAAGCATCAGATACGGTGCGAAAGCCTGTTCTATGGCCTTGCTGATCACATTGCTCCTGATATAGCGTCCGTTCACGTAATAATGCTCGAGATTGCGGTTCGAACGCGCCACAACGGGCTTCGCCACATATCCCGAAACCTTTATCCCGGTCTCGTCCCCGTAATTCACCTCAAGCAGCGACGCCGTGATCTCGCGCCCGTAGATACCGTAGATGATATCCTTTATCGAATTGCTGCCCGTTGTAAATATCACGGTCCTGGAATTATTGATAAATTTGATCGAAACCTCGGGATGCGAGATCGCGATCTTCTCGATCAGTTCGTTTATAATCGAACCTTCGGTCGACGCGGATTTGAGGAACTTACGTCTAACAGGCACATTTCCGAACAGATTGCGCACGATGAAGGTCGTGCCCTCGGGGCAGCCGACGCTCTCCATCGCCTGCTCTTCTCCTCCCGATATCAGATAGCGGATTCCGGTTACATCGTCCTTTCTGCGTGTCAGCAGCTCAACCTCGCTGACGGAAGCAATGCTCGCGAGCGCCTCGCCTCTGAAACCGAGACTCATCACATCCGCGAGATCCGAGGCGTCCTTTATCTTGCTCGTCGCATGCCTCAGGAACGCTGTCCGCACATCGTCCTCGCCGATCCCGCAGCCGTTGTCCGTGATCCTGATCAGCTCTATTCCGCCGCCCTTTATCTCGCACGAAACGGCGGTCGCGCCTGCATCTATTGAATTTTCTATCAGTTCCTTGACAACGGACGCAGGCCGCTCAATTACTTCACCGGCCGCGATCTGATTTATCGTATTCTTGTCAAGAACATTAATTACAGACATACCAAGTTCTCCCTTTGCAGTTGATCTTATCACTGATTCTTATCGACCATTCTGCTATACCGATTGCTTGCTCATTTTATCATCCCCTGCAGTTCAGCCAGCAGATTCAGCGCCTCGACGGGCCTCAGTTCATCGACCTTTATGTTCTTCAGCTTGTCGATAACTTCTTTATTCTCACTCCCGCCTCCGAATGCGTCGAACAGGCTCATCTGGCCTGCCTCGAGATCGTTCTGCGCCTTTTTCGGGCTCCGCTGCTTAGTGGTGATCACATCTACATTTTCGCGGATCTTGCCGTTGATATCGTTATCCGTCAGGATATCGACGATTTCCCTCGCTCTGGCAAGCACCGCATCGGGCAGTCCCGCAAGACGTGCCACCTGAATTCCGTAGCTCCTGTCAGCACCGCCGCGAATTATCTTGCGCAGGAAAATGATGTCCTCGCCCTGCTCTTTGACGGCGATGCAATAGTTATTGACGCTCTCGAGCTTGTCCTCGAGCTCTGTCAGCTCATGATAATGCGTCGCGAACAGCGTCTTTGCGCCGATCTGCTTGCGGCTGCTGATATATTCCACCACGGCCCAAGCGATACCGAGTCCATCGAAAGTCGAAGTACCACGGCCGATCTCATCAAGGATCAGCAGGCTCTTCGCCGTCGCGTTCTTCAGGATATAGGCCACCTCGTTCATCTCGACCATAAATGTACTCTGACCGGAAGCGAGGTCATCCGACGCGCCAACACGAGTGAATATCCTGTCCACAATGCCGATATCCGCGCTCTCAGCAGGCACGAAGAATCCGCACTGCGCCATCAACACTATCAAAGCGGTCTGGCGCATATAGGTCGATTTACCGGCCATATTCGGGCCCGTGATGATCGCTATGCGCGAGTTTTTATTATCAAGATAAGTGTCGTTCGCGACAAACGAATCGGCACCTATAAACTGCTCAACCACGGGATGGCGGCCGTTCTTTATATTGATCACGCCGTCGGTA
>CAMZAI010000126.1 GCA_947304065.1 uncultured Clostridia bacterium
TCGGACAGCGGCATAACAACCTCACTCGGTGCGTGGCTTTCCCTGAAACTCTTGTATAATGTAAGTCCGATCGCGGTTGCGGCGCCGAGCACAATGATCACTGCCGCGATGACTCCTATGATCTTTATCTTCATGTCAGATTCCCTAATCGAAAAAATTTAAGCGCAGCCTTCAAAAGACTGCGCTTATTTTAGCATTTTCCATGAGTGTTCGCAAGCATTAAACTACTTTTATCACGCTTGTTTCAAAGGATCCGTCATGAGGATCCGGTGCCGGGAGCACTCCGCTTTTTTGCTTCATGATCGGAGGCAGCATATGCAATGCCGCTGTGATATATCATTTCCCTTACCGCGATGCGCTCCCTGTATCCTCAAAAATAATCTGACAGGATTATCTTATTGCTCTTTCGAGTATTTTTTTTGTTTGTTTTCCCGGATTCATCGGATCGGGCTCAAACGGGAAAGGCAGCATCCTGACCCCGACGCCTCTGATGTCTCTCATCAGCCTTTCGTCGGCAGGATTGATAAGCAGCACAGTCCCTTTGTCCGTACCGTTTTCACCGGTTTCTTCAATTGTTTCAACAGCTGCGGCGGATCCTTTGCAGCTCTCACGTTCTTTTTCGCGCCATGGTGCGGCGCCTGCGACCGCGATCCGGATGTCGCATTCCGAAAGCACTGCTTCGGCTTTCTTCGAACTGCATCCGAGATCGAAGACCACTGCGTCAAAAGACGTATCCTCCGTGATCCTTACGTCATATGCGTAGCCCGCGGTCAGGTAAGTGACTCCGTTCAGCCTGACGGGTCCTTTGCCTTCAGCGCCCTCCCGCATCAGTGCGGGAAGCTTCGCCAGATCGTCATGGTCGCTTCTTTCTGTCAGGCACACCTCCCGGCCAAGGGAGCCGGCCAGACAATTCGCCAGGGCGATGGCGACATGAGTCGTACCGCATCGCGGTCCGAGCCCGAATACGCCTATTTTTACGCCCCCGGCAGGTGATCTGCGTGCAGATCTCCCCTTAAAGCTTTTGTCCCCAGTTTCCGTCCTTCTGTGTTTGTTCAGCATTTTAAGCATGGTCTCCGCTGTTGAAACCCGTCTCCACGGCTTTTTCTCGCAGCAGCGGCCCGAGATCCTTTTAAACACTTCCCTTGCCGCTCTGTCCGCGCTGCTGTGCGCCGCCATATAGTCAAGCAGCTTTCCCAGCGCGAAAACATCGCTCCCGCAGTCGACCGCAAGTCCGGCCTCCTGCTCGGGCGCAGCGTAGCCTTTGCTCATTGAATCGCAGTTCCGGCGGTCACTCCGCCTTACGGCGCTGCCGAAATCGATGAGACGTGCCCTGCCGTCCGAGATGATGACATTTTCGGGTTTGATATCCAGATGAAGAACCGCAGGCGTCAGGCCATGCAGATATCGGATAATAGAACAGATCTGTGTGATGAAGTCAAAGACTTCGGTTGATGACAGCAGCCTGTGAGTACAGAGCCGTGCCAGAGACTCTCCCCCGAAATATCCTTCTACGATACAGAAATACCCATTCTCTTCAAATACGTCGTAAACTTCGGGAATATCGGGATGATCGAGATCTTTAAGAATGCCGGCTTCCGCAGCAGCGCCGCCCTCGCGGGCAAGGTCTGTCGGAACGCCTTTAATGATCCTTTTGACACCGAGAGAAATGTGTTCCGCAAGCCATACGGTGCTGTGCGGATGCGTACTCAGTGTGGAAATGACTTTGTATCTGTCTATGTTTGAATCGACTCCTCCTTTCTTCAAAATTTTCCGAAAGGCGGAAACTGTATAAATAATAGCATCAATATGCACATTTCGCAAGCACTTTTTTAACCCTTTTTTAATTGACTTCCGACCTCAAAGTGGATATACTTTACCTACATTATAACTTATGTTTTTTGTCATTTATGCCGATATATATTTAAACAGGAAAGGGGGGTTTTGCCGTGAAGATAGAAAAGATAAGTGAGAATCAGATCAGATGCACCTTAAACAGCAAGGATCTTTCAGACCGCGAGCTTCGACTCAGTGAGCTGGCCTACGGAAGCGACAAAGCCAATGCCCTGTTCCATGATATGATCAGGCAGGCTTCGCAGGAATGCAATTTCGAGCCCGATGACCAGCCTCTCATGATCGAGGCCATCCCGGTTTCGTCAGACTGCCTTGTGCTCCTTGTTACGAAGTGCCAGGACGCGGATGAGCTCGATACCAGATTTTCGAATTTCACCGCGGCTCCCGCAGGCGAGGAAGAGGATATGTATCCCGTTGAGCCTGAGGATAAGCCCTGCGCGGACGAAATACTCAACTGCTTCGACCACCTCACCGACATTCTCGGCGAGTCGCTTTCGAACAAGCTCCTCGGAGAGCAGAACACGGCGGATAAGAGCATCCGCACCGGTGACGAGCTTCCCGACGGAAAGGCTCCTCTCATCAGGAACCTCAGCAAGACCTACCGCTTCTCTTCACTCGATGAAGTGATCACCGCGGCGAAGGTCATCAACGGATTCTATCACGGTGAGAACACACTGTATAAGGATCCTTCGGACAACGCATATTATCTGGTCGTTAATCTTTCCGAGCACACTGCCGGAGAATTCAATAAGGTCTGCAACATCCTTTCCGAGTACGGAAGGACCTGCAAGATGACCGTTATGGGCATCATCCATTTCGAGGAACACTTTGAGATCATAGTCAGGAACAAGGCTACTCAGGTATTGTCAAAAATGTAAGTTAACAAAAACCCCGCCGTCAGGCGGGGTTTTCTTCTGTCCGTAAACTTTAGTGAGTCTCGAGGAAGCGGTTGATCTGCTCCATCAGCGCGTCGGGATCAAGTCCGTGTACGGCTGCTGCGTCCTCAATGCTCTCAGCCTGTGATGCGGGGCATCCGAGGCAGTGCATTCCTGCGCTCATAAGAATGGGAGCTACATCGGGACAAATCTTAAGAAGCTCGCCTATAGTGATCTCTTTTGATACTCTTTCCATTTCATACCTCCGATAATGTGCATATTCCGGATATGCGTTTGCTTTAGTCAGATTGATTATACGAACACTTATAATTTCAGTCAAGTTAAGAAATTATAAAAATGTGCCCTTAGCCCTTGTTTTTTTCGGATTTTTGTTTTATCATCAATCCGTGACCTGTATACAGGTATCGTATCGGTCATGCGGTTTTTCCGCAGTATTCAGGTACCGTAATTGAAAGGAGTGATTATTATGGCTTACAAAATCACAGATGCTTGTGTAAGTTGCGGCGCTTGCGCTGATGCATGTCCCGCAGGTGCTATCAAAGAGGGCGCTTCTCAGTACGAGATCGATGCTGACGTATGTCTTGAGTGCGGCTCTTGTGCAGCTACCTGCCCCAACGAGGCAATTGTTGAGGAATAATACACAGCTATAGGAAAAGGGTCTCCGTTTTTCGGAGACCCACTTTTTTTAGAAAAAGCAGTGATGCATCTGTAATCTATTCTCTCGCGAGATTCGTGAAACGCGTGTATTCAAGCTGCGCTCCGAGCTCCACAGTTCCAGTAGGGCCGTTACGCTGCTTGCCTATGATGACTTCCGCTATACCCTTCTTCTCCGAGTCGTGGTTGTAGTACTCGTCGCGGTAAATGAACATAACCACGTCCGCATCCTGCTCGATCGCTCCCGATTCACGCAGATCGGAAAGCATCGGCCGCTTGTCGGGACGGCCTTCAACCGCACGCGAAAGCTGTGAAAGCGCGAGCACCGGGCAGTTTACCTCACGCGCGATCGCCTTTAACGAACGGGATATCTCGGATATCTCCTGCTGCCTCGACTCCGAAGCCTTGCCGGTCGTGGCGGTCATCAGCTGGAGGTAGTCGATTATGATGAGCCCGAGTCCGTGCTCAAGCTTTAACTTCCTGCACTTCGACCGGAGCTCAGATACCGATATCGACGGAGTGTCGTCGATGAACAGCGTCGAACCGCTGAGCTTGCGCGCGCTGTCGGTGATAGCGGTCCAGTCGTTGTCTGTCAGCTGGCCGGTACGGATGGACTGCGCCTGTACGCGCGAATCCATCGAGATAAGACGGTTAACGAGCTGTACCTTCGACATTTCCAGGCTGAAGAACGCGGTCGGCACGCGAAGCTTCGTGACCACGTGCTCGGCAATGTTCAGCGCCAGTGCGGTCTTTCCCATCGAAGGACGGGCCGCGAGCAGTATAAGGTCGGAATTCTGCAGACCGGCGAGCTTATAGTCGAGCTCGTAAAAGCCGGTCGCGACGCCTGTCACACTTCCCTTGCTCTTTGAGGCCGCTTCGATATTGTCAATGGCTCTGAGGACCACGTCTTTGATGCTCTCGAACTCCGATGTGCGTCTGTTCTGCGATATCTCAAATACCTGCTTCTCGCTCGAATCAAGGACCGCATCGAGGTCCTCCCTGTCGAGATAGCACTGGTTCTCTATTTTTTCCGCTGCGGCGATCAGACGCCTCTTTATCGCCTTCTCCTTAACGATATCGGCGTAATGGCGCACATTGGCCGCCGTAGGCACCGAGCGGGCGATCTGGCTGATAAAGCTCAGGCTGCTCATGTCCTGCGGAACATCCTTTGTTTTCAGGCGGTCCTGGAGCGTGACGATATCCACGACCTTACCCTCGTTAGTCAGTTCGAGGATCGTCGAATACAGCAGGGAAAATTTCTGCTGGTAAAAGTCCTCCGGAAGGAGGATCTCCGAGGCTGCCTGAATGGCTTCTTTGCTCATTATCATCGCGCCGAGCACGGCCTGTTCGGCCTCGGCGCTGTAAGGCATCACTCTTCTGATTATTGCTTCTTCCAAAACGTTACCTCTTTCACACGGTCTTTACATTGACCTTCATCTCCGCGGTAACCTTGGGATGAAGCTTGATTCCTACTGTGTAGCTTCCCGCGTTCTTGATGGGATCCGCGAGCACGAGCTTCTTTTTGTCGATGTCAAATCCGAGCTGCTCCTCGATCGCAGCCGCGATCTCCTTTGCGGTTACGGAACCGAAGGTCCTTCCGCCTTCGCCGCCCTTGATCTCAAGGGTAACGGACTTCGCCTCGAGCTTCTTTCCGAACTCGACCGCTTCCTCGTAGATCGCCTTCTGACGGGCTTCTTCCTCCGCCTTCTGGATCGCGAGCTCCTTTAAATTCTTGTCGGTAGCCTCAAGGCCGAGCTTCTTGGGCAGGATAAAATTCCTCGCGTATCCGTCGCTCACCTTGACCACATCGCCTTTCTTTCCAAGGCTCTTCACATCTTCAAGTAAAATAACCTGCATTAAACCTCTCCTCCCTCTTTCATCTGTGTAAGTATGTCTTTGACCTTCCCCATGGCCTCCTCAACGGTACAATCGGTAAACTGCGCTCCCGCAACGCTCATGTGTCCGCCGCCTCCGAGCTTCTCCATGATGACCTGAACGTTCACCTCGTCGATCGAACGCGCGCTGACGTAAATGGTCCCGTTGTAATCCGTAAATACAAAGCTTGCTTTGATATTGTTGATATCCATCAGCTCGTTCGCTACCTGAGCTCCGAGCACTGTGGGTGAATCCACGTTATCCGCATCGCATACCGCGAAAGCGAACTGGTCCATGAACAGCTGCGCTGACGAAACAACCTTCGCGCGCGCAACATACTCGTTCATCTCCTCGCGGAACATCTTCCTGAGTCTCGTCATGTCGGCGCCGTTCTTGCGCAGATATGCCGCGGACTCGAAGGTTCTCGTTCCGGTCTTGTTCTGGAAATTGTTTGAATCCACCATGATGCCGGCGAGCATCGCATCCGCCTCGACGGGCTTGAACCTGATATTCTCGCCGAAATACTGTATGATCTCCGAGATGACCTCGCAGGCCGATGACGCCGAGGGCTCTATATAAGACAGGGCCGCATTCTCGATAGCCTCGTCGGACTGTCTGTGATGGTCGAGCACGACGATCGTCTTCGCTCTCTCGAGCAGCTCGGGGCATTCCGTGTAGCTGGGCCTGTTGACATCGACCACGACTACCATCGTACTCGAGTCGATCATATCCACCGCTTCCTCGCGCGAAACGATCAGACCGTTGTAATCCGTAGTTTCTTCGAATTTGTTGACGATAGGACGTATCGAGCCGGTCACGTCGCTCAGGACAATATGCACTTCCTTGTCCATCGACGAAGCGATCTTGTAAATGCCGACTGCCGAACCGAACGCGTCGATATCGGGCATGCTGTGGCCCATAACGAGTATCTTGTCTTTTGTCTCGAGCAGCTCGCGCAGTGCGTGAGCCTTAACTCTCGACTTAACCTTTGAATTCTTCTCGACGGAGCTGGTCCTCGCGCCGTAATATTTAACGCTGTCCTTATCCCTGATGACAACCTGGTCGCCGCCGCGTCCCAGAGCCAGATCGATGGCAGCACGAGCGGATTCGTAGGTCTTGCTGAAGGTTCCGGCCTCAGCGCCGATACCGATGCTGACGGTAAAGTTCATCTCGTTGCCGATATTGACTCCGCGTACGTCCTCAAGGATGTCGAACTTCGAATTCTCGAGCGCGTTAAGACTGCTGTTCTGGCATACAAGGATATACTTGTCCTGCTCGAACTTCTTGATGACCGCGTCGTAATTCTGGAAATACTTGTTTATCTTACGGTCAACGAGCGCGGCAAAAAGTGATCTTCTTACCTCGTCGATACTCTCGAGCGCCTCGTTGTAATTGTCAATGTAAAGGAGTCCTACAACGATCTCATTGTCCTTTAATGCCTGCTTTAAGGTATTGATCTCGGTCTCGTCATAGAAGTACGCGATGACAAGTGTTTCGCCGGATTCCTCGGACGGTCTGAGCTTATCGCTGCCCCATCTCGAATCGTCGCGGATACCCTCGATCGTGAGGTTCTTCATCAGCACGCGGTAATGCATAGAATTGCACTCGAGGAATACATTCGCCTGCTCGTCGCCCTCGGGGAACTCTTCGGTCGTGAGCTCGGGAAAGAGAGTCGTGACTGCCTGCCTCGGTCTGATCTTGTTGCCGACCATCTCAAGGAGCTTCTTGTTCGACCAGAGTATGCTGCCGGTCTTGTCAAGGATCGCGTAGGGGATCTCCAGTTCCTGGTCGAGCTTTCTCTGAACGTTGCTGTAATTGACGCCGAAGCGCACGAGTTCCAGCACCAGCGTCTTGTGCTTTACGAGATACATGATCAGGACAATGATGATATATAACCCGAGAAAGACCGTGGCGGTAATGCCCGCGCGCCGGTCGATCGAATATTCGATCGCGGTAAAGATCGCCAGCAGAACTACCAGGATCAGCGACCATCTGAGTATGCTCCTTATGAACGGAACAAGTCTGCGTTTGTTGTCCATTTTTAAACCCCACTGTGGATAAAACTGTATTCATAATCATAATATCACACTCGGGCGAAAAATAGAATAAAAAAATAAGGACGGTACAGCGATCTGCTGTACCGTCCGGAACGAACGATCAAGTCTGTTCTTTCAACTGATTACTCTACAGTGTAGGGCATAAGAGCGAGATGACGCGCGCGCTTAACAGCTACGGTGATGGCTCTCTGATGCTTCGAGCAGTTGCCGGTAATTCTTCTGGGAAGAATCTTACCACGCTCGGAAACAAATCTCTTAAGCTTGTTTACATCCTTATAATCAACACCGGCTCCGGTCTTATCCGCACAGAAAGCGCAAACCTTCTTCTTTCTGCGAGGCATTCTCTTCTTCATCGGAGCATCCTTATCATTCTGTTCTCTGTTCTTATTGAACGGCATTGCTGCTACCTCCTATTTAGAATCGGCTTAGCCGATTCTGATTCCTCGCCGGAAACGCCACTGGCGCACCGGCATCCTATTCGATTTCTGTTAACCTGCCTGTTTAGGCAAAAGGTAATTCCTCGTCAATTCCTGTGGGGATGTTCATGAATCCGTCACCGGCGGGTGCAGGTCCTGCGGATCTGCCCGAGTTATCGCCTGAGCTGCTCTGAGCATTCTTGCTCTCGGCAAATTCGATCTCTTCTACCATGATCTGAACGCTGTAATGCTTTACGCCGTCCTTCTCATAGTTGTCGTTCTCGACACGGCCCGAAGCAACAACCTTCGTGCCCTTCTGGAGATATTTCTCAACAAACTCTGCCTGCTTTCCGAAGCATGTGCAATTGAAGA
>CAMZAI010000127.1 GCA_947304065.1 uncultured Clostridia bacterium
TCACGATGTCTGACAAGATCGTAGTAATGAAGGAGGGCGAGATCCAGCAGATCGGTTCTCCCACAGATATCTACAACGAGCCCGCGAACCGCTATGTAGCGAACTTCATCGGCGCATCGAATATCGTCGACGGAATCATGGTCGATGATTACAAGGTTATCTTCGAGGATAAGCAGTTCGAGTGCGTGGACCACGGCTTTGCTCCGAACGAGAGAGTGGACGTAGTTATCAGACCCGAGGATCTGGATATCGTGGCGCCCAACAAGGGCAAGTTAAAAGGTATCGTAAAGTCTGTCCTCTTCAAGGGCGTGCATTATGAGACAGTTGTAGAAACAAAGGCAGGTACCTCCATCAAGGTTAAGATGACCGTCGATGAGGATAAGCCTATCGTCAATGAAGCAGCCGGCGAGATGATGTCCGCCGACGACTTCTATCTGGACGCCGAGGATATCGACACCCTGACCGACGCGATCATCATTGACCGTGCCGACGCTCAGGCGTGGAACCCCGAGACCGACGAACGTATTTCGATCAGCAGGGTTGAGTATGAGATCTCGAAGCAGAACGGAACCTATCCCGTTACCTTCTTTACATCCGCAGGAACCTGCGTTACCTCGAACATGATCGTTGACGATGTTAACCGCGATGTAAACGAGGACTACGGAGAGGAGATCTACGCCGTTAATATCTTCAAGACCGTTGATGATATTCAGGAGAGCATCGCTCTCAAGACCGACCTCAAGATCTGGGCCAACGCCGTTGCATTCGACCTCGAGGACGGAAGTCCCGTTGAGATCACGGATGTTATTTATGATTTCGATCCGGAGACCATTACTCCCGGAGAGTATTACGTAACCTTCAAAACGACAGGTTATACCTACAGAGTTGATACGACGGACAAGTCCGAAGTGGGCGCCGCTGTGGGACTCGCCTTTACTCCCGAGGATCTGCACATCATGTCAAAGACACAGGGAGATGACTGATAATAGTGATCCTTACAGTATTCGAAAGGCAGGGTAAAAGATGAAGTCATACAGAAAAATGACATATCCTTACGTTGTATGGATATCGATAATGATCGTGCTGCCCATGTTCCTGATAATGTTCTACGCATTTACCAAGACGGGCAACTCGGTAGTTCAGTTTAAATTTACGTTTGAGAACTTTATAAGGTTCTTCAGCGACACGATATTCCTCGAGGTACTCGGCAGATCCTTAAGAGTAGCGATCATCACTACCGTCATCTGCGTGCTCCTCGGATATCCCGCTGCGTATTACATCGCGAAGTGCAGTGAAGGCCTGAAGATGAAATGGGTACTGATCATCACCTTCCCGACCTGGATCAACATGCTCGTGCGTACCTACGCATGGATAGGAATCCTCCAGGACGACGGCGTGATCAATAAGCTGCTCGGACTGATCGGCATCGGTCCGGTCACGATGATGTACACGGAATTTGCGGTAATACTGGGAATGGTATACAACTTTATTCCCTTTATGATCCTGCAGATATATACTTCGCTCACAAAGATGGATTACAGCCTGATCGAGGCGGCACAGGACCTCGGCGCGGACCGTCTGCGCTGCTTTACAAAGGTTACGCTCCCGCTCTCGCTTCCCGGCGTTATCAGCGGCATCACGCTGGTATTCCTGCCCGCGGTATCGAGCTTCTGCATTCCGAAGCTCCTCGGCGGCGGCCAGTATGTGCTCGTAGGTAACGTTATCGAGTCCCAGTTCCTGACTTCGGGCGACTGGAATTTCGGAAGCGCGATCTCGCTCATCATGGCGATCATCATCATGATCTCCCTCTATGTCACCAAGAAGCTTGACAAGTCGGAGATTCAGGAAAGGAGCGCGACCTGATGAAGAAACAGAAAAAGCGTATCCTTTCAAGCATATTTATGGGCCTGCTGGTATTGTTTTTCTATGCGCCCATCATCTACACGATCGTATTCTCGTTCAATGACAGCCGCTCGCTGACCAAGTTCGCGGGCTTCTCGCTGCAGTGGTACGAGAAGATGTTCAGCAACAGGACAATGATGGAATCCGTGTTCTACACGATCATCACCGCAGTTATTGCTACCGCGGTATCGACCTTTGTCGGAACCATCACGGCCATCGGACTTTCAAAGTCAAAAGCCGTCCTGCGCACGATCGTTGAGCAGGTGAACAACCTGCCCATCATGAACCCCGAGATCGTTACGGCCATCGGACTTTTGATGTTCTACAGCGCGATCCATATCCGCAAGGGCTTCCTTACGATGCTGCTCGCGCACATAATGTTCTGTATTCCTTACGTTATACTGAGCATTGCGCCGAAGCTCCGCACTTTGGACCAGAACCTCGCGGATGCAGCGATGGACCTCGGATGCACGCCCTGGCAGGCGCTCTTTAAGGTCATCGTGCCCCAGATCAAGCCCGGCATCGTAAGCGGCGCGCTCATAGCATTTACGATGAGTTTTGACGATTTCGTTATCTCGTATTTCGTTACGGGAAACGGCGTATCCAATATCTCGATATTGGTATACACCATGTCGAAGCGCATTAATCCCTCGATCAATGCACTTTCGACGCTGATCATTGTGATCATTTCGGTATTCCTGCTGTTCTACAACCTGATCCCCGCGATCGCCGAGAAGCGTTCCGCGAAGAAGGTCAAAGAGATCAGTGAGTAAGCTGCGGAATGACCGTTATGTTTTTAGATTATAGGAGGAAAGTAGAGTTATGAAGAATTTTAAGAGGATCGCAGCTGTTGCGCTGATCATTGTAATGTGCATTTCGGCAGCAGGCTGCTCGAAAAAGGGTGGAGACGCCAAGGAGAAATACGGTTCCGATGTCCTGAAGGTATTTATGCCCGGAGAATATATTGCTGATAATCTTATTCCCGATTTTGAAAAGGAATTCGGCGTTACCGTTATTCCCGAGCTTTTTGATTCAAATGAGATGATGTACACGAAGTTCAGCGCAGGCGAGTCCTACGACATCCTGATCCCTTCGGACTACATGATCGAGCGTCTCATCAAGGAGGAACAGCTCCAGAAGATCGACAAGAACCTGATCCCCAACATGAAGAACCTGGCTCCCGAAGTTTTAAACGCAGCATACGACAGCGACAATTCCTACTCAGTTCCCTATTTCTGGGGCACCGTAGGTATCGTTTACAACAAGAACAATGTTCCGCTTTCCGAGCTTGAGAGCAAGGGCTGGGACATTTTCCGCGACAGCAAGTACGCAGGCAGGGCTTATTTCTATGATTCCGAGCGTGACGGTTTCATGATCGCAGCGAAGCAGCTCGGCTACTCGGCAAACAGCAGCGACGAGGCTGAGATCAACGCTGAGTATGAGTGGCTTCTCGATATGAAGAAGGCTACCGATCCCGTATTCGTTACCGACCAGGTTATTGACGGCATGATCAACGGCACCAAGGACCTCGCTGTTGTATACAGCGGCGACGCCGTTACCATTCTTGCGGAGAACGAGGACATGGGATACTTCACTCCCGATTGCGGAACCAACAGATGGTACGATGCGATGGTAATCCCCGCAAATGCGGAGAATCCCAAGCTTGCTCATGAGTTCATCAATTTCGTTCTTTCCGACGACATCAGCCGCGACAATACAGAGGCTGTAGGATACGCTTCTCCCAACGGAAACATCCTCGATGAGATGGTAGGCGAAGGCGGCGAGTACGAGGGCAACGAGGCTTATTATCCCAGAAAGTACGATCTCGACGAGATCTACCATGACGATGAGAAGCTGAGAAAGACACTTTCGGGACTCTGGATCAAAGTAACCGCAGCACACTAAGAGAGGATTGTAAGAGGATTTTTTATGAGTGCTCTTGAGACAAAAGAGAAGATCCTTGACACCACACTTGCGCTGATCAAGGAGCGCAACGGCGATACGGTCGGCGTAACGATCAGAATGATCGCTGACCGTGCCGGTATCGGTGTGGGACTTACGAACCATTATTTCAAGTCAAAGGAAATACTGATAGAAGAATGCATTGCACCCGTAATGGAGGAAGTCTTCGACAATTTCAAGACTTCCGACGGGGAAGAAGGCAGGGTCGGGTCGATCGAGGCTACGAAGCGAGAGGCCCGGTTCGTAATGCATTTCATGCTTGAAAACGAAGCGGTCGCAAGGGCCGCTATCCAGTCGAACGCCGCATCGGGCAACGGAGAGGACTATTTCTCCAGACTGACCGACGCTTTTGCTTACAGCATGGCGGACAAGGCGGAGCTGGAGGCTATGCTGAACAATGACAGGATCAGCGAGAAGATGAAGCAGCAGTTCCGCGAGCATTGTGTCAGCGAGCAGAGACGCAAGGCATTTATGATCACATCGTCGATCAGGGAGGCTTTTATCCGCAAGGATACCCTTCCCGGGATCATCGGGATCGATCTGAACGATTCCGAGCAGTGCGACGAATATATCGATGAGATGGTAGAAATGCTGCTGTAAGGCAGGAATGGAGACGGGTTATGGCGATAAAGCGATTTTTGGCGGGATTACTTGCACTTATCTGCCTGTTCGGCATGAGCATGGCGGAGGTCCGCGTACATGCGGAGGAGACCGGAGTTACGGACGGTACCGGGGATACTGCGGAGACATCAGAGACTGAGACTCCTGCGGATCCTGTGCTCAGCGCGACGAAGCTCACGATGGAGCTCGGTACGCAGAGCAGGCTCAGAGTCGACGGCGTGATGGGCAAGTTCAAATGGAAGTCGAGCAACTCTGAGGTCGTAAAGGTCACAAAGTACGGCAAGCTCCTTGCGCGTGCGGTAGGAAAGGCCACGATCACCGCTTCTGTGAACGGAAAGACGCTCAAGTGCAGGGTTACGGTCAAGGAAGCAAAATACGTCAGCATCATCGCCGTGGGAGACAATCTCTACCACGATTACATGATCTACAAAAGGGGTAATTCGGCGAACGGAATGGTCGACTATGACAATATTTATTCCGGGATCAAGGATTATATCGCCGACGTCGATGTAAAGATCATCAACCAGGAGACCATCCTTACCTCCGACAAGAGCAAGTGGAAGGGATATCCACAGTTCGGAACGCCGCTCGAGGTCGGAGACGCAGTCGTGAGAGCGGGCTTTAACGTGATCACGGCCGCAACCAATCATTCAAACGACAACGGCACCTCAGGCATCCTGGGCGCTGTAAAATACTGGAAGTCGCAGGCCGAAAACGGCGTGCTGATGACCGGAATATACGACTCACAGGCCGATTACGATACGATCAGGGTCGGCGAATACAACGGCGTAAAGATCGCGTTCCTGAACTACACCTACGGAACGAACGGACTCGCGCTGGAGTCGGGCAAATCCTATCTCGTAAAGCTCCTCAAGGAGAGCCTGATCGAGAAGGAGATCAAGGAAGCAAAGAAGCTCGCAGACGTAGTCATCGTACTGCCTCACTGGGGCGAGGAATATCATTACCGTCCCGTTTCGAGCCAGAAGAATCTGGCCCAGAAGATGGCTAACTGGGGCGCGGACATCATCATCGGAGCGCATCCTCATGTGCTCGAGCCGATGGTAACGATCACCGCTTCCGACGGCAGAAAGGTGCCCTGCTATTATTCTCTCGGCAATTTCTGCGGAAACATGGCTATCACGCATAATACCAACTGCACGCTCGAGGGCATGGCAGAGCTGACGATAAAGGTATTTGACGGCAAGGTTACTATCGAGAGCGCCGAGCTGACGCCTCTCGTAAACCACATCAACAATACCGACACCCAGTTCAAGGTCTACAGACTCGAGGATTACACGGAACAGATCGCAAAGGGACATCTTGCGAACAACCGCTCCGCGGGGACCATTACGGTCGAGAAGCTCTGGAAGCTGTACAAGGAGATCTGCGACGGTACGGCAAAGAGCTCATACGATTAATGCTGAGGAGATATTAAAGTGAAGCTGGTATTCATAAGACACGGAGATCCGGATTATAACCACGACGGCCTCACTGAGGTCGGAACACGCGAGGCACAGCTCCTTAACGCGCGCATGAAGAAAATGAAGATCGACAAATGCTTTGTTTCCCCGCTCGGCAGGGCGAAGGAAACGGCGAGACTCGGTCTCGAAGGCACGGGGATCGTGCCGGTCGAATACGAATGGCTGAAGGAATTCCCCGTCCGCATCAACAGACCCGACCGCGGCGAAGAAAAAAGCTTTGTTTGCTGGGACTGGCTCCCGAAGGACTGGACGGCGAGAGAAGAATTCTTCGATCCCGACCGCTGGGCCGACGAGCCCGTCATGGCCGCGGACAACGTACGCGCAGAGTACGACAGGGTCTGCGCATGCTTCGACAAGCTGCTCGCCGAGAACGGCTACGAGCGCAGCGGCCGCATGTACCGTGCGGTACACCCGAACAATGACACGCTGGTCTTCTTCTGCCATTACGGACTGACCTGTGTCCTTCTTTCGCATCTGATCAACGCATCGCCGATGGTCCTCTGGCACGGCGTCTGCATGACGCCTTCGTCCGTTACCGTTGCTGTGACGGAGGAGCGCAGGGAGGGCGACGCATATTTCAGGACCACGATGATCGGAGATACGAGCCACCTCTACGCCGCAGGGCAGGAGCCTTCCTTCTCTGCCAGATTTTGTGAATGTTGGAAAAATACCGAGGAGCGCCACGATTAAGGGCGCTCTTTTTGTGCGATAAGCGAATGCCCTCAGCCTGCGTACGCGAGATGCCTACTCGAAAGATTCATCGTCTTTTCACAGATTGTTCACGTTTTGAGCTTATGCTGTCATTACATAAATAAATATATCGGGAGTGTGAAGCATGAAAGAAGACACATCGAAAATGAGCCTCAGCAAGCAGCGCAAGATCGCGCGCATGCAGGAGATTGAAAAAAAGAAAAAGCAGGCGGTGATACTTAAATTTTCACTGATCGGCGTGGGAATACTGGCGATCGCGCTGATCGTCTGGGGATGTATCAGATACGCCGAAAAGAAGGCAAAGAGCGTAACCGCTGTAAGCGATTATTCGGAACAGCTGGATGATAACGGCCTTATCAGGAACGTTACGGCAGGCGACTATATCACATTGCCCGAATACAACGGCATAGAGGTCAGCAGGGCCGATATAGAGTACTCCGACGAGAAAGAGGAATCGGATATAGCGGAGATCCTGAAAAAGAATAAATATCTCGACGATACCGAGGGACTTGCCGCAGCAGACGGCGATACCGTAAACATTGACTATGCCGGAACTGTCGACGGCGTCGCATTTGACGGCGGCACGGACGAAGGGCATGATCTGGAGCTCGGATCCGGATCGTTCATAGATGATTTTGAGGATCAGATTGTCGGACACACTGTCGGCGAGACCTTTGACGTCGAAGTCACTTTCCCCGACGATTATTCCAACGATGAAACCCTGGCAGGCAAGGACGCAGTATTCAGCGTGACTCTGAACGGAGTCTACAGATTACCCGAATTTACGGACGAATTCGTACAGGAGCATCTCTCCGAATATGCCTCTACCACAGAGGAATACCGTCAGTATCTTAGGGATACGAACGAGGAAACAAACCTTAAGGAATACGTGAGCAAATATATCGCATCCAATACCGAGATCAAAAAATATCCTTCCGAGTATGTCAAGCAGCTGAAGGCGAACTATAAGGCTGCAGAGATCAGCTATTACGAATATATGAATTCGATGTATTCGTCCTACTACGGATATACGCCGTATTCATCGTATGAAAACTACCTCTCGCAGACATATTCGATGAATGAGGAGCAGTATGACGCTTCTCTGGACGAGAAAGTAGCCGACACGCTGAAAACGGCACTCTTCTGCCAGGCAGTCGCAGAAAAAGAGAACATCACCGCAACACTCGACGAGGCGAAAGAAAAATATATTGCCGACGGCGGAACAGAGGAGAACTTTACCTCGCAGACCACTTCGTACGGCACCGGATATGTTGTTCAGCAGCTGCTTCAGGAAAAGGTTATCGAGATGATCTGCGACAGCGCAAAAATAGCCGACTAACAACTTTTCATGTTTTTTACACCCACAAGCGAAAAGGGCCGGAGCAAGT
>CAMZAI010000128.1 GCA_947304065.1 uncultured Clostridia bacterium
ATCAGCAGGTTATCACGAGATGTTCATTTGCGACGTCATTGTAAACCTTGCATTTTCTGCCCGAAACATCGTAGACGCGGACTATGTCTGTCAGCGCGGGATTCTGCTCGAACTCTGAGACGATATCCGGCGACGAGGCGAGTCTGTCGGGGTGGAAGTGCAGGGTTTTCTCGTTGTTGAAGATCGCTGTGTAGAGTATCTCGGCTTCGACGAGGTCCTGGAAAATGTGGCTTCCGTAGGAGAGCTCGGGGTTGTAGCCGGCTTTGGTCTCTTCGGTCTCGCAGATGATCTCGTAGGCGCTGATGTCGGAGAATGCGGTGGGGACGCCGAGCTCGGGCGAGGTGGTTCCGACGCGGCCGGGGACGATCAGCATCATGTGCTTGCCCAGATCGCGGAAATGCCAGTTAATCCTGCCTATCAGTTTTGCAACGAGATTTTTGTCCTTGTAGGGCATGTTGTAGTATTTGACCGGATCGACGTAAACGATGATGTCGAGCTCGGTTGCTTTGGACATGCCCATTGAAGCGCCGACACTCTCGAGGAAAATGCTCTCAGACGGTATGTCGGGCGGGATAACGGTGCCCGAGGCTTCGGTCTGAACCTGGAGCGGACGGCACTGGAGAAGGTCGATGGAGTACTCACTGTTCTCAGAGATATTGATCGTGAATTCGGTGTCCACAGGGTATTTATATTCGTCCTGGATGCAGCGGAGCATGCGCTTCATCTGCTGCATAAGGGTTTTGTTGGAGACGAGACCCTTGCAGGAAATGAATTTGACGGTCCCGCTGCTGCCCATATCGCGGAGCCTGCTTTCGGCGTCATAGTCGTGCTCGAGCAGGATGCGGTCGAGGTAGCCGGGAAGGTCGGGCGCTATTTCCTCGAGGGAGAGGCGCTTCAGCGCGTTCTCGGACATATTGATCACTTCCGCATTGCCCTGGGAGAATTTATGCCTGTCGGCTGAGGAAGAATAAATGGTGCGCTCAGGCATATCGAGGTTTACGATCCTCGGATATGAGCCTTCGGTGCGGTCTACCGCAGATGTTCCGAGACCCATTACGAGTCTCAGCATTCCGGCCGTGGGATCGCTGTCCTTCATGACGCGGTAAGGGCTGAAGGAGTAGCCGACGCCGGCGGCGCAGGGCATGTAGTTGCTGCCGTAATACGAGCCCGATACGCGCTGTATGAGCAGCGCCATCTGCTCATCTCTTTTGTCCAATCCCCTTCTTTTGCGGTAATCGAGCGCAGACAGGCTCATCGAGCTTGCATAGACGATCTTGATCGCGTGTTCGAATTCTGCGAGCCTTTCGCCGAGAGTTCCCCTGTTCACGCAGAAAACCGACTCGTATTTCCCGGCAAATGCGTTGCCGAAGCCGTCTTCGAGAATACTGCTGGAGCGGATGATGTACGGGTCCTGGCCGTAATACTCGATGATCCTGACGAACTGTTCGCGCATCGCAGCGGAGAATTCGCCGCCCATGATCTTTTCGCCAAATTCACCGGCGAGCTCAAAATAGCCCTCGTCGGAGCGCTGTCTTACTCTTGTTTCCCAGAGATTGTTGTCAACGATATATGTATAATACAGGTCCGAACCCACGTAGAAGGAATCGTGCGGCTCGAGCACGCCCGCGAGTTCCGGCTCCCTGTTGCGGATGATCGCGCGGGCAAGGAGCATTCCGCAGGCCTTGCCGCCTATCATGCCGGTTCCGACCATGTGGTCCCTGACCTCAAAATAGTCCTCGGGAGTGAAATTCCGCTTGACCATCTCGCGCATTTTTTCGTCGCGCGTCATCATGATGTCGCACATTCGCGCGCATTCTCCGGTGATATCAATCCCGCTGCCGTGGAGCATTTTTACGCGGTTAAAATACTGGTCCCAGGAGTCCGAATACTGTTCCTCGGCCGAACGCTGCGCCCTGCCGAGGGTCTGGTAAAAGCGGCTCGATACAACGCCGTCGAGAATGGGACGGAAATGCCCGCTTTCGGGCTCGAAGGTATGGGGAAGGAACATGGTGTCGGAGTTTCTGTTCCAGACCTTTTCGGGGCGCACATAAATGTTCCGGTCGTCCGAATAAACGTCAAAGAACAGCTGCGTCGTGTTGAGTATCTTATTGATCGCCTGCACGGAGTGCTTTCCGCGGATGATGGGGAAATAAGCCACGGTGTCCAGAATGAACAGGAACGGGCATGTTACGCGGAAGAAATTGCCCATCATCAGGTCCGTGGCCCATGCGGTCTGCAGCTCGGAAAGGCAGTCAAAAACATAGAACGCGTCTTTGCCTTCCTTCTCGATGACATTATGGATGTCCACGGTGAAATTCTCGAAACGGTGGGAGAGCGGGACGTGGACCGTCTTTACGCCCGGTCGGTCATCGATCAGAGGCTCGTGGCTCGCAAACCGGAAATATATGATGTTCCGTTTATCCTCGATTGCCTGGCGGATGTAGGGTTCCATGAAGAGCCGGAAATCCGAGAGCTTCGAGACGCGCCATACAACATTGTCGCCGAGCCTGATGTCGTCGAGCGCCGCGTCCATTTCGGGTATGCCGCTCTTTATCCTGTCAAATGCTGCCATATCGATCCCTCCTCTTTTATTCCGTCGGATCGTTCTGGAATCTGGACAGATGCTCGAAAGGGAGGATCTGCCGGCCCCTGAACAATCCGCAGCAGTCATTGATCAGCTGGTTGTTGTACGCTTTGAACATGTTTACATCGATCGTGGAAAGGTCCAGCTCGAGGAGCTTTACGAGCCTTTCATAGGCTTCGTCGAAGAACCTGCACTCGCCCGGGAGAATGATGTCTCTTTTGGTGCGGCTGATCACCTGCCCTTTTTCGTAGCCGAAATGGTTCGCGTTGCCGATCTCGGCGTGATCGTCCATGTCTTTGGTCCTGAGCTGGACCTCGGTGTAGCATCTCGTGAAATTGTCGTAAAAGGTTATATGAAGCGACTTATAGTCCGCAGAGGCCGGCGTCTGGACGTAATCACGGTAATACGGCCTGTTGATCTCACTCAGGCCGCCGCTCGCGGTATCGGTCTCGAGCTCCGCGGGCTGTGGCGTGAAGCCTTTTTCCTCAATGAAGGACGGAAGATCGTTGGCGATCTCATAAAGATATTTCAGCTCCTGCTCCTCGAGGCTTTCGCCTTCAGAAACGTGGCAGCGCGGCAGCGAGATGACTATGCGGTAAGCAATCAGGTCCCTGAAGCAGTGGAGATTGTTCTTTATCTCGGCCTCGGAGGGGTATCTGCCGTTGGTCTTGCAATAGCTGTATATATATTCAAGGATCGCGCCGTTGAACTTCTCTTCGGCGCGGATCAGCGACTTTATCCTGCCCTTGAAGGTAAATGCAAGGAATGGATATTTTTTGGTCATATAGAGATAGAACTCTTTGAGCCGCTGGGACTGCGAGGTCAGAAAATCCGTGTGCTCGAGCAGTTCCGTAATCTGCATCAGGAAGTTGCTGTGCGCGAGATCTATGGAATTGTGCGACGCGACGGCTTCTTTCCTGAGGTCAGAGGAATACAGGAGAAGTATCTTAAGTACCGTATCGCCGGAATAAAGGTAGTCGTTCAGTGTTATCATGCTGTCCTCCCAAATAAGTGATCTTTAGCTTCAGGACAATAAAAAAGCGCCTGACAAAAAGTCAGACGCCGTTGTCCGTTAATAAAAATAACGAGAATGTTCAGGACCGGCCACAGTTTAGCCAGTTAATTTACGTCCGTAAGAAAACTATATGCCATGCAATGCAGCTAAACGGACGACAGGATTCGAACCCGCATCTGTGACCGCCTTTACTGTAACACAAAAGGCTGTGAGTGTCAACCGGAGCGGCTTTTTGTAACTTTATCCAACAAAAGAAACTCTTTACATGCAAACAAGTTTCCTGTAGAATATAAGTCATAAGAGCACCGCCTTTTGAAGGGGGCGGTACGGACTATATAATGCGGACCGCGGCAGGCCCGCGGACAGGGGATACAAATGAATACTGAAAGAGAAAAGAAGCAGCTGGAGAAGCTGCTTGCCGAGAGACGTCCGAGGCCCATTCATTATCTGGGTATCGCGATGCTTCTGCTCACTATCGTCTACATTGTGGACGAGATCACTTCGAACATGAACTCATCCATGCAGCCCTACGCGCTGTTTGAGCTCTTCAACATCACTTCGAGAGATGTAAATTCGCCGGAGTACGCGAATGCGATCAATGTGGTCGCTCCGCTTTCGGTCATCTCGAATCTTTTTCTCATCATCACGCCTTTTTATAAGGCACTTTCGGACAAATACGGCAGAAGGCTGTTCCTGATGATCAATACGGTAGGAATGGGACTGGGTATGTGCATCGTTATGACTGCGCAAACTGTGGCCCTGTACATCATCGGTATGCTGTTTATGATGTTCTTTACTCCGAACGACATGCAGGTGCTCTATATCATGGAGACCGCGCCTAAGGAGAAGAGGGCGACCTACGGATTTATCGCAAAAGGCGTTGCGCTCGTCAGTGTATCCCTGATCGGAATTCTGTCGAAAATATTCCTGAACGAATCGGATCCGGCCAGCTGGAGAATGGTATATTTGATCCCCGTTATCGGCGCGCTGGTGATCGGTTCCCTTTCATACTTCGTAATGCGCGAAACGCCCGTATTCGTCGATCAGAGGACGAAATGGCTTTCCATGACGCAGAAGGAGCGCGAGGAGAAGATCCGCAAGGATAAGGAATCCGGCGCAGGCGAAGAGGGCGGCGTTTTCAAGGCGATAAAGTTTATCTTCAAGACTCCGCAGCTCAGATGGATACTCATCGCAGGCTTCATTTTCTTCGCGACAACTTTCTATACCTCGTACTATTCGACGGTATTAAAGGGCGCGATGGACACGGATATGGTGGCCACTGCACTTGTGGTCTATCCTTTCTTTAACGGCCTGATCACCATACTCTCGGGCTTTTTCTCGGACAAGATCGGACGAAAGAAGGTCTGCCTGATCCTTGGCTCGACCGCGATGCTCGGACTGCTGGCGTTTGTTATGGCCTGCAGGATGGGGCTGGGACCCGTGGCTGCGGGAATCGCGTACGGATGCTCGATCGGAGGCCTCTGGTCGATGTCTGACACATTGATACTTACGATGCCTGCAGAATCGACGCCTTCGGGCATGAGATCGTCGGTAATGGGCACGATCTCCGTGTTGATCGGAGCGGGAATGTTCATCGGCCAGTTCGCGTTCATCATTCTGCAGAATTTTGTGGCGATGGATGTGCTGTTCCTCGCAATCGGCGTGTCTTTCATGGTCATCTCGCTGATCATCCTGCTGACAAAGGTTAAGGAAACAAAGGACGCGGATCTGGAGAACATTACGGCTGACACTTATAAATAAAGCGCATTTGGTTTACGGAGAAGGATATGAAAGTATTTATCATTGTTCTTGCGGTTTTGATCGTGCTGTTCTGCGCTCTCTGCGCAGCTTTCGCGTGGTACATCACGCACGGAAAGCGGCAGACCATGCAGGAGGCATGGGACTGGGAGCAGGAGCATGTAAGGGACGCGAAGGAGCTTACCCGGGACATGTTCACCGACTATATCGTGAAGGGGAGCAAAGGCGAGGACATACACACCTCCCTTTTGCCCGCGTGCGAGCCTTCGAACAGGTACGTGATCCTGGCGCACGGTTACACCGACAACAGATACGGAATGATCAAATACGCGGTGCATTACCGCAAGCTCGGCTTCAACTGCGTGCTGTTCGACGAGAGAGGGCACGGGGAGAATGCGAAGGAACCCTGCAGCTACAGCGTGCGCGAGGTGGATTTTCTGCTGGACGTTTTAAAAGATACGCTCGAACGCTACGGAAAAGATATCGTTATCGGACTTCAGGGCGAGTCGCTCGGGAGCGCGACGGTACTGACTTCGTTAAGATCCGGCATTGTCCGTGAAAATGTGCGGTTTGTGGTTGAAGACTGCGGCTTTGCCGATATTGTCCCGATCATACTGATGTGCATGAAAATGGTCCATGTACCGGCGTTCATGTTCGGACCGATCAATCTTTTCGCAAGGATGATGTACGGGATATCGTTTAAGGCAGCCAGGCCGATAGAGGCGGTGAAGGGCAGCAGGATACCTCTGCTGGTCGCACACGGCGCCGAGGACAACTTTATTTACCCGTGGCACGGCAAGGAGATCTTCGAAGCGGCCGAAGGCCCGAAGGAGATAAGACTGTTTGAGAAGGCGGGACATGCGCAGTCCGCCGTGGTCGATCCGGACGGGTACTATGAGATGCTGAAAGCATTTATCGCGAAGAACGTATAAGAGGAAGAGGAGATAAAATGAACGAATACGCGATCTTACATGTAATGGACAGTGAGTACGCCTACACTTCTTCGGAGCATGATATCAGCATCAGGCTCCGCTGCGCGAAGGGCGATCTGAAAGAGGCCTGGATCTGTTATGAGAGCAAATACAGGATCGCCGGAAAGCACATTAAAAAGCCCATGAAGAAGATATTTGAGGGCAGGCTTTTTGATTATTACGGGATCGACCTTCATGTCAGGGATGTCCGCTTTGCCTATGTTTTCTACCTTTTTGACGGCAGGGAATACAAGTATTATTCCGAGGACGGGCTGACCGATACATATGATTTTACTCAGGGATATTACAACTTTTTCCAGTATCCTTATATAAATTCCACGGACGTGATAAGGGATGTGGAGTGGATGCATTCGGCGCGTTTTTACCAGATATTTGTCGACCGTTTCAATATCGGTAATAAAGACAAGGATATGTCCTATGTCAATCTCAAATGGGGCGGCAGGCCCACGCCAAAGAGCTTCGCGGGCGGCGATCTGAACGGCATCCGCGAAAAGCTCGATCATATCAGATCGCTCGGGATCAACGCGATCTACCTGACTCCCATATTTTCTTCGACATCGAATCACAAGTACAATATCAGCGATTATTATACCGTGGACAGCCAGTTCGGTACCAACGGGGACCTGAAAGAACTGGTGAAGGCCTGCCACGAGAAGGGGATCAGGATCCTGCTGGACGCAGTGTTCAATCATTGCGGCGAGCAGCTGCCGCAGTTTGAAGATGTCTGCAAAAAGGGCAGAAAGAGCAAATATTATGACTGGTTCATCATTGACGGCGACAAGCCTGACAAGAAAAAGCACAACTATGAGGTATTCGCGTTCTGCGATTACATGCCGAAGCTGAACACCTCGAATCCCGATGTGGTTAAGTATTTTACGGACGTCGCCGTGCATTATATAACCGAATACGGGATCGACGGCTGGAGACTGGATGTTTCGGATGAGGTGAGCCATACATTCTGGAGAGAGTTCCGCAGCGCTGTAAAGTCCGCGAAACCCGATGCGGTCATCATAGGCGAGAACTGGCACAATGCTTCGAACTACCTCAAGGGCGACCAGTACGACAGCATCATGAATTACAGCTTTACGAAGTGCTGCCTGGACTTTTTCGGGAAAAGATCGATCGATGCGGATATGATGGCCATGAGGCTGAACGACATCCTGGCGCGAAACAATAATGTGGTCAACGACATGATGCTCAATCTTCTTGACAGCCATGATACCAGCAGATTTTTCACGGAGGTTTCGGAAGATAAGGACACATTCATGAACGGCCTTTGCCTGCTGTATCTGTTCCCCGGAGCGCCTTGCATACTGTACGGCACCGAGCTTATGACGCCCGGCGGAGGAGACCCCGACTGCAGGCGCTGCATGGACTGGGAGAAGGCAAGAACGGCAAAGCAGAGCGAAGTGTTTGCGCTGATAAAGAAGCTCGCTGCTCTCAGGGAGAAATATGTTCTTTTGACCAAAGATGCGCGTATTTACAGTGAGAACGGACTGCTGATCCTGGAATATAAGAAGGCGAGGACAAATATCGCGCTGATCGTAAACAATACTCCGAAAAAGAAAAAATGCACATACGGCGATGTAGAGGCGCACGGAAGGAAACTCCTTTTAAATAC
>CAMZAI010000129.1 GCA_947304065.1 uncultured Clostridia bacterium
GATCACAACGGCATAAAGGGCACGCGCGAGACCTCGACCATGCCCGGTTCCGCAGGTTCGAGCTGGTATTTCCTTCGTTATATCGATCCTCACAATGACAAGCAGTTCGCGGATCCCGAGCTCTTAAAGCACTGGATGCCCGTTGACCTCTATATCGGCGGACCCGAGCATGCGGTAGGTCACCTTATCTATTCGAGGATCTGGAACCGCTACCTCTATGACAAGGGCCTCACGTTTACAAAGGAGCCCTTCAAGAAGCTCGTTCACCAGGGAATGATCCTCGGCGAGAACGGCATCAAGATGGGTAAGCGTTTCCCCGAGTTCGTTGTTAATCCTTCGGATATCGTACGCGATTACGGTGCCGATACACTCCGTCTCTATGAGATGTTCATGGGACCTCTTGAGGTTTCGAAGCCCTGGAGCAAGCAGGGCGTTGAGGGCGCGAGACGCTTCCTCAACCGTGTATGGAACTTCTTCACCGAGCCCGGCAATCTCACCGATTCCGACGACGGCGAGCTCACAAAGGTCTTCCATCAGACAGTCAAGAAGGTTACTTCGGACTATGAGGCACTCGCGTTCAATACCGCGATCAGCCAGATGATGATCTTTGTCAATGCCGTATACAAGAAGGGCTCATGCCCGAAGGAATACGCAGAAGGCCTCATCAAGATGCTCAGCCCCATCACTCCCCATATCGGCGAGGAGATATGGCAGATCTTCGGTCACACAGACACCATCGCTTACGAGAAGTGGCCCGAGTATTCCGAGGATCTTGCCCGTGAGGATGAGATCGAGATCGCGATCCAGGTCAACGGTAAGGTTAAGTCCACCGTTAAGGTAGGCCGCGAGGAGGATGAAGCTTCCGTTAAGGCCAAGGTTTGGGCGGATGAGAACATCAAGCGTCTTGCCGAGGGCAGAACGGTCGTTAAGGAGATCTACGTAAAGGGCCGCATTTACACTCTTGTAATGAAATAAATGAAATGAAATAACGAAATGAGTCGGTTCCGACCGGCTCATTTCGCCGCTAAGAGGAGGCAAAAATGAAAAAGTTACTGGCGATCATACTGGTTTTGGTCATGATATCGTCCATGGCGTGCTCGAAGGGCGGAAAGGATGACGGACAGGACGGTTCTGCGCCCACTGCGGCGCCTACTGAAGCAGCTGCTCCGACAGACGTTCCCACGCCTACGGATGTACCGACGCCCACTGCGGAGCCCACAGACGTTCCCGAGCCTACGGCGGAACCTGCCGATGAGCCGGTGCCGACCGTTGAGCCCGCAGAAGAGACTTCCGTAACTTACAGCGACTTCATCGGAACCTGGTACTGCGAGAGCGGAGAGATCGAAGGCTGGGAATGGACCGCTTCGGAAGAATATGAATTTATCTACGTGACTTTTTCGGATAATTATACCGTTCAGAGACTCCGTGAGATCCCTGACTGCGATTCCGAGATAAAGCGCGGCAACTGCATTTTCTACAGAAACGAATACGGTACTTTCGTATCGGTCGATTTCGGAGATGACGATGGCAGCTGCTTATACAGCCTCGCGGAAGACGGAAAAATGTACGAGGATATGACGGTTGCTTACGGTGACGGAACGATGGCCGGAGCGTCGCTCGTATACGGCAAAGAAGCCTGGTGGTGGAGTGAGGGTCTGAGCTTTGATGAGCAGAAAGAGCTTCCCGAAGAGCTTCGGAAATATGTGGACGAGGCGGGAGCCGGAAGATGGATCGTGGCGATCGCCGATCCCGACCCTGAGCTCAGCGCGGAATGCGAGAGCCTGGGCTGGAACCTGGTCGACGAAACGGATAATGAATGGGTGACCTGCCCCTGGAACGATCCGAAGGAGCTGATCCTTATCAATTCCTGCTGGAGATCTGTGGAGATCGAGGTCCATGAGCCTGCGAGCGACTATGATCCTTCGACCGAGGAGAGCGGCTGGGAGCCCGGACCGTTCATGTACGCGGCCACTCTTGAGCCCGGCGAGATGTGCAGATTTGTGGTGGATATGCCCGAGAATAAGGCCGATGCGACGATGTGCCTGTATATGCTGTTCGACGGCGATGAAAACCCTTACTATCTCAGGGTGTTCATGTACGACAGGGAAGATCCGTATATTACATTTGAGTAAGACAGAAATAAAAAAACAGGGGAAAATACAGGGGACGGTTCTTCTGTCCGACGTATCGTCGGGAAAGAAGAACCGTCCCCTTGTCTGTATGTTCATGACTGAATTACGCCTGCTTTTCCTTTTTATGGAACAGCTTGAAGCAAGCCGGATATACTCCGAGAGGAATGAATATCACGAAGAAATATCTGCCTGCTCTTACCAGGTGCGCGGCGGTCGTGCCCGACGAGAGGAATTCCGAACTGAAGGGCAGCTTTAAGGCTGTGTTGAGGCCGAAGTAAAGAGCTATCGCACCGATGATACGCAGGATACCCAACAGGATATTTTTGGGCTTTTCGAAATTAACAAAGCGCTCTTCGAAAAGGTCTCCGAGGAATACTCCGAGCATCAGGCCGTAGTTGGTGAAGAAATCGTTCGTGGTGCAGAAGAAAAATCCCGGGATAAAGAGCACGGTGAAGATCAGATAGATGATCCAGCGCTTTTTGATCAGCTTTTCGAGAAGCGTGAACAGGAAGATGCATACGATACCGATGCCCCATCCGACGAACACATCCGTGGGATAATGAGCTCCCAGGCAGAAGCGCGATATGCCGACCAGAAGCGTGATGAGCACGGAAACTATCGTAAATATCGTGTTCTTCAGATATACGGCCGAGCCGATGTAGATCGATGCCGCGCCCGATGAGTGGCCGCTCGGGAATGAGTAGCCCTGTGCGGCTACATCGAAGAGATCAGCGCTGCTGTCGACGGGCTTCAGACATTTGACATTGCCGTGCACCATATAGGGACGCAGTCGACAGACGATGTTCTTGATGCTTGCGTAGAAGCAGCCCGCGATCATGAAGCGCCTTGCGGCGAATTTTGCAGCTTCCTTATCGATGATGAAATAAAGGATGCACATAAAGCCGATCATGATGGTCTCTTCACCGAACGCCGAGAAGAAAGACATCAGCGATGTGCCGAAGCTGCCGATGTGCGACTGGAGCCATTCCATGAGCTCGGGCTCCCATTCAAAAAATAGTTCTTTTCCCATACTGTCTCCGTTCCGAAAAGTCCCGGAAATGCGCTTCCGGGGCTGTTTTTTTATACTTTTATAGTATCAATTCTTACTGTTTTATGCAAGGAAAACCGAAAAAGTTACAAAACCCGTTTTTGTGCTATTTGCCACCACACAAAAATTTTACTTAAACGTTTTCTCTATGTGAAATCGATTGTACCATAGTAAGATTTGTGCAAAATACACAAAAGGAGCGAATGATTTTTGTGTAGGCAATCGATTGCACATTTCAGGCTTTTGGTATATTCTTATGGTGCAGGCTGAGGGACGAGTTTCCCTTTTTGTATCAGAACCGGAGAGGAGCAGGATGAAATGCAAAACAGATTAAGAGCCCGGATATGCGTCATTGCCGTGGCTTTAACCCTCCTGGGACTGATCACCGGGTGTGGAAATAAATTGTCGGGGGACGCCGGTACGACACCGACAGGTGCTGCCGGAGTTTCCAGGACACCGATCACGGGGGCTGAAAAAGAGCCGGATCCGGCCGTTACACAGACCGTACCGGCGGACGTAAGCTTTGACTGGAGCGAGGACGAGCTTTTATTCGCGGATTTTCTGCTCTATTTTGTAGACTGCGGGGCAGCCGAGACAGACGAGTGGACCGACGCCGGGCTGTGCCAGTCGGTATCGGACATGCCGTACGGAGAGGATCCCGTGACGCACAAGGTCTGGGGCTACACAGAGACACCCGCGATGGTAAAGGCCACTGACAGCCTCGGAAAAGGAGTGACGGCTTCCAAGTGGGAGATCGACTCCGGGATCACCGATCTTACACAGGCTGAGATCTGCTACGGTTTCAGGGTTCCGGACGGGACCTACACCGTCACTCTCGGCTTCTACAATCCCTTCGGGGTACGCCGGATCGACGCGGAATGTGAGGGAGAGATACTCATAGATTCCGAGAAGATCCTGCGTTATCAGGATAACGAAAAGAGCTTTACCGTCGCTGTCTCGGACGGAGAGCTGAATCTCAAGGTCTTTAATTCACGCATCAAAAACTTCATGGACACGCCGATCCTGAGTTACATCAAGATCGCCGTTACTCCCGAATACACTATGGAACTGCTCGCGGCCGCGGTAAAAGCGATGGCCGTCGAGGACCCGGGAGAAACATACACGGCCGTATCGACCCGGAATTATCTCGAAGCCTATGCAGAGGCGCAGGAATTCCTGGCAAAGGACGGCAAGGCAGGAACCAACGCGATCAAGTTAAAATTCAACAACCTGAGGGAGAGTTACAAGATGCTTACTAAACAGTACAGATACGATTCGTTCAAGCCCGGCGCCGTATGGAGAGATACGGAGAATACTCCTATCCAGGCGCACGGCGGTCAGGTTCAGCAGATGGAGATCCCCGATCCCGAGACCGGAGAAAAGGTCACAAAGTGGGTATGGGTCGGAGAAGACAAGACCAACGGATACCGCGGCGGTGTCTGCGCTTACTCATCCGACGATCTCTATAACTGGAAGTTCGAAGGCATCATCATGAAGAATGTCCCGAACAGAAGGGTTCTGGAGACAGATCCTTACTTTAAGAGCGTCTATGCGGGCTATACGTCCGAAGAGCTCGACAATGTTGCGCTTGCCCTCAGTGCCGAACGCGCTGTCATCGAGCGCCCCAAACTTATCTACAACGAGAAGACAGATAAATACATCCTCTGGTTTCACGCTGACGGCCCCACAGAGACCAGCGACAGCAATTACGCCGCTGCCTGTGCGGGCGTCGCCGTCAGCGACACGCCCTTCGGTCCTTACCGCTTTGTCGGCAGATACAGGCTCAATACCTGCCCGTCCGACCAGGAGGACAAGTACCCGCAGAGCAAGGGTATGGCCAGGGACATGAACCTGTTCAAGGACACCGACGGAACCGCGTACATCATTTACTCGAGCGAAGAGAACTTAACCCTCTATATCTCAAAGCTCAACGACGAGTACACATATCTTGCGACCGATCCCGAAGAAGCGGTCTACGGAGTGGATTTCATCCGTCTCTTCCCGGGCGCGCAGCGTGAGGCTCCGGCGCTTTTCTTAAGAGACGGCAAGTATTACCTGATGACTTCGGGCTGCACCGGATGGGCGCCCAATCAGGCCCGCTTCTATGTAGCCGATTCGGTAATGGGCGAGTGGGAATCGAAGGGCGATCCGTGCCTGGACGATGAGAACCACACCACCTTCGAATCGCAGAGCACATGCATTTTCTTCGATCCGGATTCCGGAACCTGGATATACATGGGCGACAGATGGTTCGAGGATGCGCTCCACGACTCCAGATATATCTGGCTGCCCGTAGAGTTCAAGGAAAACGGAGACATGGAGATATCATTTGTTTCGGAGTGGCAGCTCCGGTAATTTGTAACCATGAAAGGTTGGATCAGTATGAGAGGTCAGTTCATTAAAAAGGCCGCGGCGTTCATTTTGATCGCCTCCCTGTCGACGCCTCTGTTCGCGTCGGCTTCGGCCGCGCCCGATCCGGGCGATTACAGGCCCGACATCAGCGCCATGGTCCATGACGCCGAGAGCTACAGCGCCTATATCGCCGGACATTCGGATGCCGCTGAGCCCGCGGCCGGGATAGTCGTGCCCGGAGACGCGTATCTTACGGCCTCGGAGGATTTTGAAGTCCTCGACTCATACGAGGGACGCAGCGGAAAGAGCCTTCTGACAAAAGAAGAGGGTTCGGTGACCTATGAGGTCAATGTAGCCGAAGCCGGTCTCTACAGCATCAGCCTTACTTATTTCCCCGTTAAGGGCAAGAACAATACGATCGAGCGCAAGGTCTACATCAACGGCGAGATCCCGTTCGAGGGTTCGCAGTACGTCGAATTCACGAGAATCTGGACCAACGCCGAGGAGATCGGCCGCGACTCGAGAGACAACGACATCAGGCCCCGTCAGGCAGAGGCTCCCGAATGGATCACAGCCTTTGCGAAAGACAGCGACGGATACGTGACGGGCGCTTACAAATATTACTTTGAGCAGGGAGTAAATACGATCACGCTGACCTCGGTAAAGGAGCCGATGGTGATCGGCGAGCTGAGACTCACACAGGAGCCCGAACTGCTCTCTTATGCGGACTACGACGCCGCGAACCGTGCGGCGGGTTATGCGGAGATCACCGAAGACGCTCCGGTGAAGATCCAGGGCGAGTCGGCTGTGCTTAAATCCGATTCGACGCTCTATCCGATCCCTGACCGTACATCTTCGCTTACCGAGCCTTACAACGCATCGAAGACCAGACTCAACACGATCGGCGGCACCAACTGGAAGCTGGTCGGACAGTGGATAACCTGGGACATCGACATTCCCGCGGACGGACTCTACCGCATCATGGTCAAGTACAGGCAGAACAAGAACACCGGAGTTACGGTCTGCCGTTCGCTTGAGATTGACGGAAGGACGCCTTTCGCGGAGGCAGAAGAGTTCTACTTCTACTATGAGAACGCATGGCAGCTTTCGGTACTCGGAGACGGCGACAGCCCTTACTGGTTTAAGCTTACCGAAGGAAAGCACAGACTGACCTTCCGCGTGAACCTCGGCGAGGAGCTTGCGGACATTCTCCTTGTTGCGAGCGATAGCGTTGATCAGCTGAACACGGCGTACAGGGAGCTCCTGATGATCATCGGAAGCACGCCCGATACGATGCGTGATTACCAGCTCGAGATCAAATGTCCCGAAACCCTGAAGACCCTCGGACGCCAGCTCGAAGCGGTAAAGACGCTCAAGGAGATGGTATCGGCCTACTCCAACGGACGCAAGGGCAGCGAGACGCAGGCTATCGACAATCTGATCAACCAGCTTGACCGCATGACCAAAAAGCCCGAGAGCATCGCGAAGCAGTGGACGGCCTTCAAGGACAATATCGTTTCCTTAAGTTCCTGGATACTTACGATGAGCGAGCAGCCGCTCGAGATCGACTACATGCTCGTATGCGGTTCTTCGACAGAGGAGCCCAAGGTAAATCCCGGATTCTTCGCAAGCCTTATCCACGAGCTGAAGCAGTTCGGCGCCAGCTTTGTCGAGGACTACGACAGCATCGGCGAGATCTACGACGATTCCACCGAGGTGCTCGATGTATGGATCCTCGCGGACGGCACGAACATCACGAGCATGACCGGCGGCGGACGCGATCAGGCCACCGTAATCAAGACTCTCGTGGACAACTACTTTGTTCCCGAAACGGGTATTCCCGTAAACATAAAGCTGGTAAACAAGGACGTTCTCCTTTCCGCGACGCTTGCGGGCAAGGGACCCGACGTCGCGCTGAACGTGGCGGGCATTGAGCCCATGAACTATGCGCTCCGCAACGCGGTTGTCGATCTTACGCAGTTTGACGATTTCGAGGAGGTCAAGAAGCGCTTCTACAGCGAAGCATTCGACCAGTTCACCCTCGAGGGCGGAGTGTACGCATTGCCGCAGACCATGTCCTTCCACGTGATGTTCTACAGGGCTGATATCCTCGACGAACTCGGACTTGAAGTTCCGACCACATGGGATGAGTTCTACAGATGCCTCGCGGTGATCCAGAAGAACAACATGAACATCGGTATATTCCCCGACTGGACCACATTCGCGATGTTCCTGTACCAGCACGACGGACAGTACTACACCGACGATTCGATGCACAGCGCGCTCGATACCGAGAACGCGATCGCGGCCTTCAAGCAGTGGAGCGGCAATTACGTGAACTACGGAATGCCGGTATCCTACGACATGGCGAGCCGCTTCCGTACCGG
>CAMZAI010000130.1 GCA_947304065.1 uncultured Clostridia bacterium
GAAGCAAGGCTTTCCCAAATTATCAGTCAGTATAAGGCGTGTACCAGTCATGGAGACCGGTATCGGAAGAGGATGCGTTCTTCTTCTGCATCTCGGAATCGGTCAGCATGAAGTAGGTGTTGTAGTAGTTGCCGAAGCTGTCTTTTATGTCGTTCCATGTTACGTCGATGTGGTACCAGGTGCCATTGACCTTAACGTAGTTCCAGACGTGTGAACCGCGCTTGTTGCAGAGCGCCGTGTTCTCATAACCGAGAATGTTGAGCACCAGCCTTAAGGCTGAGGCGTAGCCCTCGCAGACGGCGTCTCCGAGATAGAAAGCGCCTGTAGCATCGCGCTGCGGTACATCTCCCGCGGGCGGGAACGGATCCGAATAGGTTATCAGATCGCAGAAGTAATTGTTGATGTAGAGCAGACGCAGGCGGTCGTTGTCGGGATAGAGCTTTACAGCTTTATCGGCGAGCCGGTAGGCGTCACGGAGGAGCTTTCTGGTCTCGTCATCGGGGGTATAATCCTTATACTTCAGGGCGATAACGGCTTTCCAGCCGGTCTTTAATACCGTATCGGTGAGCGATATCCTGGTATTTCCGTTAACAGTGGAAGGTGAAACATCGGTATACGAATAGTAACCGTCGAGCTCGGGGCGGACCTTAAGATCCTGCGCGAGCATATTGCACCAGTACATGCTGTCATGACTGTAATCTTTCGGACACCAGAAATGCAGGATCTCGGCGCCTTTCTCGAAGCCGTCATGGCAGGAGAGGATCAGGCTCTTTTCATCTGTGATGGTGTAGGTGAGCGTTGACTCGTAACCAGTGATCCGGTCATGCTTGAAAAGAATACCGTAAGTGTCTTTGGCAAGGAGTTTGTCGATCTCTGCGTCGGAAAGTTCCTTTACGTCGGGAGAGCCGATCGTGAGGCGGAACTCGTACATATTCATGTCGGTTCCGTATACATTGATGATGAGATTCACGCCGGCTTTCTTTGCGGTGATCTTACCCGAAGTGGTCACATCGGCGTAATCGTCGTCCCAGCCGCTCTGCATGCAGTGCATGATCTCGGTGCCTACGAGCTTGATCTGGTAGGTATCGCCGGGAGCAAGCTCTACGGATGAGGGATTCAGATAAGGCGTTCCCGCAGCGGGCGTGGGAGTGGGCGAGGCAGTAGGCTTCGCGGTAGGCGTGGGCGTCGATGTAGGCTTGGGCGTAGGCGTGGGTGTCGCCGTGACCTTTACCGTGGGTGTAGGCGTGACGGCAGGAGTTGCGGTACCTTCCGTGATCTTTATCTTACAGAAATAATGGTTATAAAACTTGTCCTCAACCTTTACTGCAACCGGATCCGAGGAGACCTTCAAAGCAGTTACGAGTCCGTCCTTCGTTACGTCGAGGTACTGCTTTTTTGAATCGTCCACATAGAATTTGGATGCGTCTTTTCCGGGGAGCCTGAGCTTTAACTGACCGCCCACGGGCAGAGTGTAAACGGAGGCGTTGTCGGTGGTAATGTCGCAGGTCGGTATCGGCGTGGGCGTCGGAACAGCAGTGGGCTTGGGAGTAGCGGTGGGCTTTGTGTCCGCGGCTTTTACTGTTACCACGCACTTAAAGGTTGTTCCGTCAAGTGTTGCGGTGATCGTGGCTTTGCCTGCGGATACGGCAACGATCTTAGTGGATTTGCCCTTCTTTGTCTTAACCTTCGCTACCGAAGGATCCGAGCTGGTCCAGGTATACTTTTTCTTCGCGTTCTTTATTTTCAGCTTGAAGGTTGTGCCGACCCCGACGGTCTTTTTCTTCTTGCTGATCTTTGCCTTTGCGGCGGATACTTTCACGGTGCTCATGTTCATGATGCCGGAATCGGGAGAGATGATCCCGGAGCATGCGAGCATAAAGGTCAGCACGAAAACGGAAATAAAACGCAGCAGATTTCGTTTTTTCATATTAGGAAAACTCCTTCCTGTCATTCTGATGAGATTATAACAAAAATATGCGGGTAAAAATACGCCCATACTGGGGATTTACGGAAGAATCGCAGAGAAAAACCGAAAGAAATCCGCGGGTTCCCACAAGGTCAAAAAAAGCAATATTTAATTACAGTTTACTCTTAAAGTGATTAGAAACCGCTATCTGCATCTGCTAACATTTTTATGTAAGTGTAAACTTGCACCAATGGGGGATGTTATGAAAAAATGCATAGTTTCGGTATTACTGGTCTGCGCGATGCTGCTTTGTGCATGTACGAAAAACAGCGGGACCGGCAGTGATATCACGCCCGCGCCCGGCAGTCAGACGGATCCTGCTGTGACGAACGAAGCGGACAAAAAGCCCGATCCGACCGAGGCGCCGACTCCGACAGAGGAGCCCGATACCTTCGAGGGCAAAACGCTTGAATTTGACTTTAATAAGAAATATCAGACCATCGACGGTTTCGGAGCCGCGTTCACCTGGTACGCAGAAAGGCTTTTGCGGGCCGAGAACTCCGAGGGCGGTTTCGATGCTCTCTTTAATGATCTGAAACTTAATATCTTACGTTTCAAAAACGAATACGAGTACAACATCGAGGACAAGGCAGAGAACGCCGTAACGATGGCTTCCTACTACAAAGAGGCCAGAGAGAGGGCGGCGCTGTACGGAGAGAGGGTTCAGGTTCTCCTGTGCTGCTGGTCACCTCCGGCAAAGCTCAAATCCGACAACAGCATTGATGTCGGAAGCGGTACCTTGAAGAAGGACGCCGCAGGCAATTACTGCTATGACGAGTACGCCGCATGGTGGACCGAGTCGGTTAAGTATTACCGCAGTTTCGGAATACAGATCGATTATGTGTCCATCCAGAACGAGGTTGATTTTGCTCCCGATGATTACGAAGGATGTCTCTTCGCAGCGAACGAGACCGATGACAAGGCTTCTTACTCAAAGGCCTTCCTTGCGGTCTACAGAGCCTTCAAGGCAGAGTTCGGCGACGACGCGCCGAAGCTTATCGGTCCCGAGACCATGAGCTGCGTGCCCACCACGCTGAAATCTTATATGAAGGAAGCGCTTGCGGAAGAGCCGGAGAGCATGTACGCGTACGGCTTTCATCTTTATGTGGGAGGCACGAGCAATTCGTCCACCATGCAAGTCACCCCTTCTTCTTACTATGACAATTTCTCAATGATGCCCACGCTGCTCGGCAATACGCGGAAGTGGCAGACAGAATTTTATATCGGACACGGTATCCAGACTGCGGAGCTGATCAACAGTGCGCTCACACAGGCGGAAATGACGGCTTACATTTATTGGAGCGGCGTCTGGGCGGATTCGACGGCGAATACTTTCGAGTCGGCCGACCTGATCGAGGTCAACAACGCGAGAGAGTGGAGGACCAGCGCGAATTACTGGGCGCTCAGACATTTCTCGGAGTTTATCAGACCCGGTTATGTAAGGATCGATGCAGTGAGCGGATACAAAGAACTCAGAGCCTCGGCCTTCGCGAATGAAGCAGGTAACAAGCTCGCCGTTGTGATCGTCAACCGCAGCGACGAAGAGATCAACTATCGCTTAAAAGGCAAGAACTACACGATCACGGACAGCACAGTATATCAGTCGGTATTCGGCGATGAGTGTGAATCCGCGGACGGTCTTTATCAGAATCTCGGAGCGCTCGGCAAGGGCAATACGCTGACCCTTCCCGGAAAGAGCGTTACCACGATCGACATTACCGGATATTACGGAGATACCGAGATCCCGGTGGCTGAGCCCGAAGTCATTAAATATGACAATGAGGTGATCACCGAATTCCCCGTTTCAGTGATCCCCACGACGGATGTTACGATCATGGACACATCCTTCGAGGCCAACACTGACATCAACGGACTTTCGAGCTTCGGAAGCAGCCAGCTCACACATATCCCGGACGGCGGACAGGATGGGAACGGATGCCTGAAGGTGAGCGGCAGGACGCAGGACTGGAACGGACTCCTGCTCTCGGGCGGATATTTCGAGCATTACGGCTACATGCTGAAGGTCAGCTACGACTGCATGATGGAGAAGGATACGGACATCCTCTCGTGCACTTCTTCGTTTGACTTTAACGGAAGCACGCAGTACCCGGAGGGTGAGAACTTAAGGGTTGTCGCAACGGATCTCAAGGCAGGGCAGTGGCAGCACGTCGAAGGCTATATGACGATGTTCGCGAACATGGATCCGCAGAGCTTCAGGCTTTACTGGGAATCCGCGGGCAATAAGGACGATTTTTACATCGATAATGTAAAGATCGAGATACTTTACACGATGCCTGCGGGAAACTACGAATAATTAACGGAAGGAAGAGGAAAAACCGTGAAAAAAACAAAAGGTCTTATCATATTTGCGGCTATAGTCGCGGTAATAGTTCTTTTCGTGGTAGTCAAGGGTCTGAGCGGCAGTAAAGATTATTCCAAAAAATACAAGGGATATGACCTTACTGCTGATGTTCAGGGACTCGGACGAGACGATTCCTATGTGAAATATCTGGAGAAGTACGAAGGCGTTGCGCCCGCGCAGACCGCATTTACGATCAATGCGGCCGACTTTGCCGAGGCTGAGGACGCTTACGTTATGGACGAGTGCGGCGGCGTGTCCAATGTACTCTATACCGGCGATCTTTCCGAGGTTTCGTGGAAGGTCGATATACCCCAGACCGGTATGTACAATATCCTTGTAAAGTACTACACCGTGCCTTCACGCGGTGTTGAAGTCGAGCGTGCGGTTTATATCAACGGCGAGATCCCGTTCCACGGCGCCGACGATCTCAGCTTCTCGAGGATCTGGACCAACAAAGGCGCGGTGCGTACCGATAACCGCGGCAATCAGATCAGACCTTCCCAGACAGAGAAGTACGAGTGGCAGACACAGTATCTGAAGGACTACATGGGATATATCGCCCAGCCTTACAAGTTCTATCTTGAGGCCGGAGAAAACACCATTACCTTTAAGGCTGTGAACGAGCCCGTTATCATTTCAACCATCGATTTCTGCGTTATCACCGAGGGTAAGGACTATCAGCAGTATGTTTCCGAACATTCCTCGGATAGCGTTTCTTCAGCATCTTCAAAGAGCTCGATCAAGATCAACGGCGAGGATGCGGCGGCGCGTTCAGACGCTTCGCTTTACGCAAAATACGATAAGGCTGCGGCAAATACCGATCCTTACAGCATTACGACCACGGTCCTCAATTACATCGGCGGCGATCCCTGGAAGGTTCCCGGACAGTGGGTTGAGTGGGATTTCAACGCGGAAGCCGACGGCTGGTACGAGATCACGATCAAGGGCAGACAGTCCTATGAACGCGGTGCTGTATCCGGCAGAAGCCTCTATATTGACGGCGAGATTCCTTTCAAAGAAGTTGAGACAGTCGAATTCGCATACAGCAACGAATGGAATATGCTCAAACTCGCGGACGCAAACGGTACTCCCTATAAGTTCTACCTGACAGCCGGACCGCACAAGATCAGGCTCGAGGCGAACTTAGGAGACCTCGGCGACATCCTGAACACTCTGAGCGACAATGTTTACCGCCTCAATCAGATGTACCGCAAGATCCTGGTACTGACAGGCGCGAATCCCGATAAATACCGCGATTACAATCTGGATGACGTATATCCGGAGGTTATCGAGGCTATGGCGCTCGAGAGCAAGCGCCTCTACAAGGTCATTGACGACTGCGTGGCGATCACCGGACAGAAATCCGACAAGATCGCCACCGCGCTTACCCTTGCCATCCAGCTTGACAGATACGTGGAAGATCCGGACGAGATCCCGAAGACACTCGCGAGCTTCAAGGAGAATATCGCAGGTCTCGGTACTTCGATCCTTTCGATGAGCGAGATCAAGCTTGATGTCGACTACATTCTGGTGCAGGGCACCGAGGCCGATGAGGTCAAGGACGGCACAGGCTTCTTTAAGAACGCATGGCACCGCATCAGCAGCTTTTTCGCGACATTCTTCGTTGATTACAACGCCATCGGTGATGTTTACGACGAGGACGACGAAGAGGTTATCGAGGTCTGGCTCCTTTCCGGACGTGACCAGAACGAAGTAATGAAGATGATGGTCGACGATACATTTACGCCGAACAGCAATATCAAGGTCAACGTTCAGCTGATCGACGCGGGCGCGCTGCTTTCCGCGGTTATGGCAGGCAACGGACCCGACGTGGTACTTACTGCCGACGCCCAGCAGCCCGTAAACTACGCGCTGCGTCACGCGGTTGAGGACCTTACGCAGTTCCCCGATTTCTACGATGTTGTTAAGGATTATCCCGAGAGCTCGTACACCTCGTACAAGTTCGAAGGCGGAATATATGCGCTTCCCGAGACCCAGAACTACAACGTTCTGTTCTACAGGAAGGACATCATGGAGGAGCTCGGGCTCGAGGTTCCCCAGACTTGGGACGATCTCGTAAATATGCTCGCGACCATTCAGGGCGCGAACATGTCGGTGGCCCTTCCCACTGTTGAGAGACGTATCGGCAACGTACAGAACCCCGACCTTTCGCTGTATTTCACTCTTGTACAGCAGATGGGCGGAACCTTCTACGACGAGCCCGGAGAGAGGATAATCATTGACAGCGAAGCGGGCGTTAAGGCCTTCGAGCTTTACACCAGCATGTTCAACGATTACGGACTCCCGAGAGACTACGACTTCGTGAGCCGTTTCCGTTCCGGTGAGATGCCGATGGGCATTACGGACTACAACACATTCAACACTCTCGTTGTTTCGGCGCCCGAGATCAGAGGTCTCTGGGACTTCACGCTGATCCCCGGAACCGAAAGGACCGACGAGAACGGCAATACCTACATTGACAGATCCGTTCATTGCTGGGGCACCTGTTCGATGATGCTTGCCAGCGACGACGAGGCAAAGAAACAGAAGGCGTGGGAGTTCATGAAATGGTGGGCTTCCGCTGATACGCAGGTACGCTTCGGACGTGAGCTCGAGTCGGTAATGGGCTCGGCTGCGAGATACGCTACGGCAAACCTCGAAGCCTTCAAACAGCTTTCATGGTCGGCCGAGCAGGTTAAGGTACTTGAGGAACAGAGAAGCTTCACAAAGGGCTTCAGGGAAGTAGCCGGCGGTTACTACACCTCGCGTCACTTAACGAACGCCTGCCGTAAGGTTATGAACAACAAAGAAGATCCGAGAGAAGTACTTCTCGATTACGTAAGAACTATCAACGAAGAGATCACGAAGAAACGTAAAGAGTACGGTCTGAGTGTAAGAGAATAAGAAAGGAGGAGAGCATATGAACTTTATTAAGAGCTATTTTTCAATGCGTAAGCATAACATGAAGACGAACTGGAAAAAGGCCAAGATGATGAAGAACTGCTACCTCTTCCTTCTTCCCTACGCCGTTCTGTTTACGCTGTTCTACATCGTACCGCTGGTAACGTCGATTTTTTACGGCTTTACCTATTACAACATCCTGGAGAAGCCGAAGTTCATCGGACTCCAGAACTATATCAACCTGATCCTGCAGGATGACGTATTCCTGATCGCCATCAGAAATACCTTCATCATCGCGGCGATCACCGGACCTATCGGATACATGCTCAGCTTCATGTCGGCGTGGTTCATCAACGAGCTGCCGAGCTGGCTGCGCGCGATAGCCATCGTCTGCTTCTATGCGCCTTCGATCGCAGGTAATGTTTACTACATTTTCTCGATCTTCTTCAGAGGCGATACATACGGTTATGTAAACGGTCTGCTGATCGATCTGGGAATTTTGACGGAGCCGCGAATGTGGCTTACGGATCCCAGATACATGATGCCCGTTATCATCCTCGTTATCCTGTGGATGTCTTTGGGAAGCGGCTTCCTTGCTTTCGT
>CAMZAI010000131.1 GCA_947304065.1 uncultured Clostridia bacterium
GTATACATCAAATAATAAAAATAATTTCCGACGGGCAGGTTGCCAAGCGATCTGCCCGTTACTTGTGCGGAAAGTGCACAAAAAAGATACGCAAAGGATTGCATATATGTCAAAGGACCGCATCACCGAAAGAAAACACCGCCGCCATGTGAGGCTTTTCGCCTTGCTGGCCGCCATAGTCAGACCTTTTTTCAAAAAGAAGTTCAACTTCGTCTGCGACGATCTTTCGCAGATCGAAGGACCGTACCTTCTTCTCTGCAACCATACCACGAATTACGATCCCATCTTCGTCGGCCTCGCCGCATCGAAACAGCTCTATTTCGTGGCCAGCGAACATATCACGAGGAAGCGCTTCCTGTTCGGGCTCCTGAACTTCATCTTCGCCCCGATCATTCATCACAAGGGCAAAGCAGGAGTCAATACCGTTGCAGAAATGCTGCGCTGCCTCAAGGCAGGCTACAATGTCGCGATATTCCCCGAGGGCAACCGTTCGTTCAACGGACTCACGCTCCCCTTCCTTTCCACGATAGGAAAGCTCGCGCGCAAATCCGGTGCGAAGCTCATAACCTATAAGCTGGAAGGCGGATATCTGACGCAGCCCCGCTGGAGCTTTTCGCTCCGCAAAGGAAAGCTCGCAGGCAAGCTCGTGCATGTATACGATGCGGATGAGCTGAAGGGAATGACCGACGACGAGGTGAATTCCGCGATCGAGCGCGACCTTTATGAGGATGCGTTTAAGACTCAGGAGAAGGAACATATCCCGTTCAAGGGAAAGAGACTCGGATACGGCCTTGAGACCACACTTTTCATGTGCCCCAAGTGCAGACGCATCGGACAGTTAAAGAGCAGCAACACCGGCATTTCCTGTGAATGCGGCTACAGCGCGGAGTATAACGAATACGGCGAGCTGACCTGCCCGGACGGCACAAAGACCACGATCGCGGCCTGGGACGCTTACCAGAGGGAAAGTCTTGAAAAAGAAATGATGACGGCGAACGCATCGCATTCCGACCGCGTCATTTTCGAAGACGAGATCAGGCTGCTGCATATCGGCAACGAACACTCAGTCACCGAGTCAAAGAAGACCCGTCTCAAAGCCTTCTGCGACCATGTCGAGGTCGGAGACAGAAAGCTGCTGCCTTCGGATGTTTCGGGCGTAGCGGTGCATTCGCGCAATACGATCGTTACCTATGACGCCGCGACCGGTGCGCAGTATGAAATAAAGGGCACGAACGAACTGTTCAATGCCCTTAAGTATCTTTATCATTATGAGATCACGAAATCCCAAGCATCCTGCTGATGCCCCAGAGTATCATCAGATGTGCCGGATAGAAGAAATAAAAGAAATATTTCATCTTAAAGCCCCGTTTGCCGTTATACAGCGCGATCGGGACCGTACCCGCGAGAGCGGGGATCTCACCTAATATCAGAACACAGGACAGGGCGTGGGCCGCACAGGTTCCAAGCCTTGTCTTTTTAAATTGATACAGGAGAAATATCGTAAATATCCCCAGCATGTAATAATCGGTCATGAGGAACTGCGCGACCGCCGCAAAAGCCGCCAGCGTAAGTATTTTCATTACGATCCGGGCCGCCCGTATACCTTCCGGTACAGAGCCGTCCCCGCTCCGTACCCCTGCTCCGAGCTTCGCTATCCGCTCCATACAGATCATCATCAGGAGTCCCAGCGCCAGCGTAAAGTAAACATTCTGATACGGCGCGTACCACGCCGACCTGAAGAAGCAGAGATCGAACGGGACCTCCGATATCACTCCGAAGATCACCAGTCTCGAAAAATACTTCCAGACATTCTTTGTCCTCGAAAAACCCTCTACCAGCAGAAAACAGAAAATCGGGAAGGCTATCCTTCCGATGCCCCTCAGCACTTTGTCCAGCATATATAGCCGGTCGTAATCCATTCCGAAAAGCAGTTCGTCCGGATGCTGTACCGCAAAATTCTCGATTATTCCCGCGCCGACATGATCGATGAACATAGTGATCACGGCGATAAGCTTTAAAGTACTTCCGCTCAGGCCGTGCTTTGCGACGAAGCTTTCAAAGCCTGTCTTTTCCTCCGCAGACTCAAGCGGGCTCTCCCCCTCTTTAGAATCGGCTTCCAGCCGATTCTGTTTCCTTTCGGGATAATTCTCTAGCAAGGTTAACCCCCTATATCGTCCAATTCGAAGTCAAGCGAAGTAAGCAGGCTGAGATCGGCGTCGGGCTCGGCCACAAGCCTTCTCGACTGGTTCAGGATCGCTTCCTCGATCTTGTTTCTGGCGAGACGTCCGTTGCCGGCGTCTGCCGCGCGAACCGCCTGAACGGCGTTAAAGTACGCAAGGAGCGCAGGTTCCGCGCCCTCGTCGATCGAATAGCCCTTTGACGCCGCATTGATCTTCGCGATCGCAAGAAGCTCTTCTCCGGTATAATCCGGGAAATTGATAATGTTCGGGAAGCGGCTCTTAAGACCTGAGTTCGCGGTCAGGAACTGCTGCATTTCTTTTGAATATCCCGCAAGGATAACGATCAGATTGTCGCGGTTGTCCTCCATGCCCTTTACCAGCGTGTCGATCGCCTCAAGTCCGAAGGAATCGTCCTTGCCGCGGTACAGGCTGTACGCCTCGTCGATGAAGAGCACGCCGCCGATTGCGGAATTGATGACCTGGTTGGTGAGCGGCGCGGTATGTCCGACATAACGTCCGACAAGGTCCGCACGTGAAACCTCGACGAGCTGTCCGCCGGTCAGGACTCCGATAGCCTTCAGGTATCTGCTTATGATGCGCGCGATCGTGGTCTTGCCCGTTCCGGGGCTGCCCGTAAAGATCATGTGCTTGCTGACCTCGGAGGCCTTTAAGCCCTCCTCGCGTCTGCGGATCTGCGCGCGGTAATATTCCTCGAGGCTGAAGATATACTCCTTGATGGTCTTCAGGCCTACTATCTTGTCCATTTCGGCCTTCACGGCCTCTATCTCGCCCGTATAGCTGTTCGGGAGCGTGCCGAGCAGATTGATCTGTCTGCCCGCTATATCCGCGTAAACAATGCCGCCTTTTACCGAAAGCACGGCCTGCGTATCCTTCTCAAGGTCCTCCTCGAGTCTGATCTGTGCAAGTCCTTTAAGGCAGTTCTCATAGAAATCAAGGATACCCGCAAGTCCTGCGTTCTTCTCGGACTTTGTGACCGCATATGCCACGAAATCCTCAGAGCAGGTCACCTTAAAGCCCAGCTGGCGGTCGGCTCTCTCAACAAGCTCCGCCTGCTCACGCTCGGAGATCCTATGCAGCGCGTCTGCGTCCAGCTTCGCGGTAGTGCAGACATCTCCCAGTGCGTTTATAAAAGGCGCGCCGAAGCAGTCCGCAAGCTTCTCGAGCTTCTTCGCGCTGATGAAAACAAGGTATTTGTCCTTCGCCGAAAGAGTTCCCACCGCGTCGTTCGCAAGTCCGTTGCTGACGCTGATCAGCTGGCCGTTCTGAAGGATGTATCTCGAAGCAAGCCTGCACTCACCGGTCATAACGAGCTCACTTAAGGTGTTCAGGTACGCGGTGTGGCAGCTGTCATAATTCTCTATCAGAATGATCTGCGACTTGCTCATGAGAGCCGAATACAGATCCTGGAGGAAAAGCTTCTCTTCGGTCGATGTCGGATACAGGGAAAGGTCCATAACGCGGATCTCGCCCGAACGGATGACCTTCCTCGCCGCAAGCTCCTTCGCCATGGTCTTTAAAGCAAGATGACGTCCGGTGTTCTCATCGCCGTTCACGTAAATGCTGTTCAGGGCCATCTTGTCCTTCGGAGGCATGACTGCGGGACGCTTGAACGCGATCAGCAGCTTCTTTAAGAACTCTTCCTGTCCGAAAACGGTCTGTCCGACGGTCTCGTCAACGCCCTTGAACGCCTGCGCGTCCACCGCAACGGGAGTCTCCTCTGCGGGCACCGTGGCCTTTTCCGAAAGATCGGGCCCGAAATCGGCTTCAAGGTTCTTGCCGAGTTCGTCAAGCTCCTTCTGAATGTCAAAATGCGAATCGGGCATATTTATATCGATGCCGCGCTCCTCGCACATGCGCATGATATCCATATTTTCCCTGATGATCGAGCTCGTGTCGGGAAGTCTTCTTCCGGTGATCTCCTTCAGGTTGTCCAGCAGGCTTCCGCCGTTCTTTTTCTTAAGTTTTTCGGCTTCCTTTATCTCATCAAGTGTGTAATTGCTCTTTTTGCCTCCGAGTATATTGCTCAGAGCCTCGTCGATCTGATCTCTCATTTCTGCTCCGTCCCGGGTTTCCCCGTATAAAAAGTTTACGGGCAGGCGCTGCTGTGGCGCCCGCCCGCTATATTAGATTTTAAGTCCGCCAAACGTCCGCGTCAAGCCGAATCGTACTTCCGGATGATGTTCTCGGCGGCTTCTTTCTTGGAAAGTCTGAAATTCATCGCCATCTTCTCGATGTAATGATGCGCTTCATCCTCCTTCATGCCCTCATTCTCGATAAGATACCATTTTGCACGGTTCATCGTTCGGATCTCGTTGATCTTCTCTTCGACCGACGCCTGCTTCTGCTCCATCTGTCTGAGCCTCTCGCGCGCCGAGCACATCATGCGCAGCGTCTGGGACACCATCATGCCCGAGGTAGGCTTCGCGATGACCATTACGCCCGATTCCATGACCTTCGCGTAAATGTCGTCATACATCTCGTTCTTTACAAAAAGGAGCACTCCGCTGCTGCCCTCGGCGCAAATGTCCGAAGCCAGCCTGCTGCCGAACTCGTCACGCAGCGGTGCATTGATCAGGACCAGATCGTATTTCACGTCGATCATGAGTCTGCGCGCTTCCCCTGCGGTCTCGGCACATCTTACGGGCCAGTATGTCGTAGGCGGGAGCAATGCCATGGTCGATTTATTGAACTGCTCCGAAGGTGATACGATGAGCACGCTGTACGTGCTGTCCCTGAAAACCATGCAGATGCCCCCTTTCCCGTGTATTTTTGAAGTTTTCGGTTATCTCTCGCAGTATGCCCTGATGATCGATTCCGGGAGATACTTCTTTAAGAAGCTGCTCTTCTTTGCGGCCGCGATCGCCTCCTTGAGGTTTGCGGGCAAAGGCTTGTACTTTGCGGTCAGCTCGGGTCCCGCCGTGAAGAGATTGATGTCAGCGCTCTCGGGCAGCTCCATCTTCTTCGAAATGCCCTCAAGCCCCGCATAGATCAAAAGCGTAAACGCAAGATAAGGGTTCGCGGTGGGATCGGGCGAGCGAAGCTCCATATAGGGGTTCTGCCTTGCGGCCGGCACCCTGATCAGCTGCGAACGGTTCTCGGACGACCAGGAAATGTACTTCGGCGCCTTGTTGCTGCCGATCCTCTGATACGAATTCTCGATCGGATTGAGGAAAAGCGTGATATCGCAGATCCTGTTCATGATCCCGGCTATCATATGATCCAGAAGGTTCTTCTTGTTGTTATTGATCGAAATATTGATATGGAAGCCGCTTCCGGGGCTGTCCGAAAGAGGTCTCGGAGAGAAATCTGCGCAAAGACCGTTCATCGCAGCGATCGAGCGGACAACCGATTTAAACGTGATCGCGTTGTCTGCCGCAGTGAGCGGATCGGAATAGTGGAAATCGATCTCGTTCTGGCCGGGGCCTTCCTCATGGTGCGAAGTCTGGGGCTTCATCCCCATCTGCATAAGCGTCCTGCAGATCATGCGGCGCACGTTCTCGCCCTTGTCCGCGGGAGCCACGTCCATATAGCCCGCATTGTCATAAGGCTCAAAGGTCGGACGTCCGTCCGAATCCGTCTTGAACATGTAGAATTCGAGCTCGGAACCGAAATTGAACTCAACGCCTGCCTTCTTCGCGTCCTCGACCGCCTTCTCGAGAAGGGATCTCGAATCGCTCTCGAGCACTCTTCCGTCCGGATATTTAACGGTGCAGAACATGCGGACAACGCCGCCGTCCTCCGATCTCCAGGGAAGCGATGTAAGCGTCGACGGATCGGGATAAAGGAAAAGATCCGAGCGCACGTCTCCTCCGAAGCCCGCGATCGCGGAAGCATCTATGGCGATACCGTACTCAAAGGCTCTCTCGAGCTCAGAGGGCAGGATCGCAATGTTCTTCAGCTTGCCGAAAACATCGCAGAAAGCAAGTCTGATGAACCAGACATTCTCCTGTTTAACATACTGCAGAACTTCATCCTTTGTGTATTTCACGATATTACCTCCTCTTCACAACCCGCTATACCCACTCTTGTTCTTCCGACAGAAATCGTTTTCGCCGGACTCATTAGATTTTTTATAGCAGATACTCCCCCCGCATGTCAATGCTCCAAAAAGGCCCTAAAAGCCTTAATTTTTTTAGGATTGCATAATTTTCTTTTTTTATGAATAACTATTGACTTTTTTGCTTTAACGCTGTAAAGTACAATGCAACGGGACAATGACGTCCAAAGAGGCCGGATGCCTCTTTTTGTCATGGTCCCTTTTCGCATTTTATGAGCGAGATGACCAATTAAACCGGAAAAATATTGAAAAAGGAGAAAGATAAAATGTTTAAGACACAGTACGTTAAGAAAGTTTACGACAAGGTAGCGGCAACCAATTCGGAGCAGCCCGAGTATCTGCAGGCGGTACGCGAAGTTCTCATGACCATCGAGCCCCTGCTCGAGGAGAATCCCAAGCTCGAGGAGCAGGGTATCCTTGAGAGGATCGTTGAGCCCGAGAGACAGATCATGTTCCGCGTTGCATGGGTTGACGATGCAGGCAAGGTTCAGGTTAACCGCGGATACAGAATCCAGTTCAACTCCGCTATCGGACCTTACAAGGGAGGTCTCCGCTTCCATCCTTCGGTAAACCTTTCCATCATAAAGTTCCTCGGCTTTGAGCAGATCTTCAAGAACAGCCTTACAGGCCTTCCCATGGGCGGCGGTAAGGGCGGTTCCGATTTCGATCCCAAGGGTAAGTCCGACGGCGAGATCATGCGTTTCTGCCAGGCATTCATGACCGAGCTCGCAAAGCACATCGGTCCCGACACCGACGTTCCCGCAGGTGACATCGGCGTAGGCGGACGTGAGGTAGGTTTCCTCTTCGGTCAGTACAAGAGACTCCGCAACGAGTTCACCGGCGTTCTTACCGGTAAGGGACTTGATTTCGGCGGATCCTTCACCAGAACAGAAGCTACAGGTTACGGCCTCTGCTATCTCACCGCTGAAATGCTCAAGTGCATGAAGGGCGAGAGCTTCCAGGGCAAGACCGTTGTTATCTCCGGTGCCGGCAATGTTGCTATCTATGCAGCACAGAAGGCTACACAGCTCGGCGGCAAGGTTGTTGCAATGTGCGACTCCAACGGCTACATCTACGATCCCAACGGCGTTAACCTCGACGTTATCAAGGACATCAAGGAGATCAAGAGACAGCGCATTAAGGAATACGCTGCCCGCGTAGCAGGTTCCGAGTACCATGAGGGCTGCTCCGGCATCTGGACCATCAAGTGCGATATCGCTCTTCCCTGCGCTACCCAGAACGAGATCAACGAAGACTCCGCAAAAGCACTCGTTGCGAACGGCGTAATGGCAGTTGCAGAGGGCGCTAACATGCCTTCCACTCCCGAAGCCATCGAAGTATTCCAGAAGGCAGGCATCCTCTTCGCTCCCGCGAAGGCAGCAAACGCAGGCGGCGTTGCATGCTCAGGTCTTGAGATGAGCCAGAACTCCATGAGATATATGTGGACCTTCGAAGAGGTTGACGCGAAGCTCAACCAGATCATGGTAAACATCTTCCACAACATCTACGATGCTTCCAAGAAGTACTCGGACGGCATGGATCTTGTTGCAGGCGCGAACATCGCAGGCTTCAA
>CAMZAI010000132.1 GCA_947304065.1 uncultured Clostridia bacterium
ATCTGGGCCGAGAAGGTAAGCGTCGGGATCCAGATATCGAACCTTTACATCGCAAAGATGGAATCGGCGACAAAGCTTTCCACCGCGCAGGTACTGCTCACGACTCCCGACTATGACTGGGAAAGAGTCGATATCTGGGTAAACGAAGGCCCTGCGGTACTGATGCACGGCGGAAGGATATTCGTAACTTATTCGGCTTCGGCTACGGGTGAATGTTACTGCATGGGCATGATGAGCATCGATGAGGACGCCGATCTGCTCGATCCGAAGCTCTGGAAAAAGGAGAGACATCCGGTGCTCTCGTCCGACCCCGAAAAAGGCTTTTTCGGACCCGGACACAATTCGTTTACGACCGCTGAAGACGGAAGCGACATATGCGTATTCCACGCAAGGACCTATCGTGACATCGTGGGCGATCCGCTCTACGATCCGAACCGCCATACGATGCTCATGAAAGTAGAGTGGGATAAAAACGGATACCCGGTATTTGATTACAAAAATATGCTTTAAGAGCATGTCTGAACAGTAATGACCTGAGAAACAGAGGAAATAAAGATGATCTATGCCACACGCAGAAAAGCAACTGCACATAAGGTGATGAGAGCCGCCGCGCTGCTGCTCGTATCTCTGATCCTGATATTGACTGCAGGGAATGAAAGAGCGGGAGCTGCCGACGAAACGACCTATACCGACACAGAGTACGATATCACAGTCAGTCTCGTTACCGACAAAACTTCGTACCGTGCGGGTGAGACCATAAACTACACTTTGACCGTCGAGAACAACAGAGCGCATTATTATGTTTCAAAAGCGCAGTTCGCGACGACCTTTACCGAGGGCCTCGAGGCCGTTTCGGCCGACTCTGTTCCGGATACGGTGCAGAAGCTGGAATCCGGTGAAAAGGCTGTAATTACAGGGTCCGTGATCGGAAATTCATCTGTATTCCCCCAGGAAGATGCGCCGATCCCGGTGACCGAGGCACCAGGTGAACAGTCCGGAAACGGGGATAAAGACAACGGCGTTGTACCCGTCATCATATGCGTGATACTCTTTTTTGCGGCAGCAGCGGCTGTTTTTGCGATATTCGTGCTCAAAAAGAAGGGTAACGGACCGAAGGCGATGGCGCTTTTGCTGGCGTTTGCGATGGGAGGTTCTGTCGCGGCTTCGCTCGGAAGCGCAGGAACCGTGGCTGTTAAAGCCGATGATTACGATACATACACTGTCAGACCCTATGTAAAGGTTCAGTACGCGGGACAGGAGGTAATGATCCGCATGGTCATAGAACTGCATTCATACCCGAAGCGGGTCACCGTCGCGACGGAGCTGAAGAATAATCCGAAGTCGATCACCTGCCACGATCCTTCGATATTCAAGGATTTTGACGGGACCTACTATATCCTCGGCACGCATATCACGGGCGGCTATACCACGGATCTGAGGAACTGGACCAGCATCGACAAGGAGTTCAGGGCGACGTTCACCAAGGAGACCAAGGACCTGATCCGTGCGTGGAATACCGATCCCGTGGACTGGTACGGGTATCTGTGGGCGCCCGATGTTGTGTATAATCCCGTTCTTCAGAAATATTGCTATTATCTCTCCGCAAACGGAGACAACTGGAAGTCAAACATCGTAATGCTGACCTCGGACAGCGTGACCGGACCTTACGAGTATGCCGGATCGGTTGTATACGGAGGTTTTACCGCCGAGACGATCGGCGAGACCGATGTGCTCGAGGTGGTCGGAGGGGATACCATTCCCGACAGATATGTGAAGTACGGCATCGCGAACAAAAAGTGGGGAGACAAGTGGCCCAACTGCATCGATCCCTGCGTATTCTACGATGACGACGGCAATCTCTGGATGAGCTACGGCTCGTGGTCGGGCGGCATTTTCCTGCTCGCGCTCGATGAGAATACGGGACTTCGCGATTACAGCGTGACCTATGAGAACAACGAGCATTCCGACGAATACTTCGGCAAAAAGATCGCGGGCGGCTGGTATGTTTCGGGCGAAGGCTCGTACATACAGAAGATAGGCGATTATTACTGGCTTTTCATGTCCTACGGCAATCTCGAGGCCAAGGGAGGCTACAATATCCGCGTATTCCGCTCGACGCGCCCGGACGGTGATTATGTCGACATGCTCGGCAATTCCCCTCTTTACGATAAATACATTTTCAATTACAATCAGAGTGTGGGCGTAAGGCTGTTCGGCGGCTACAAATGGCGGACCTTCAACCAGGGACAGGTGGCGCAGGGCCACAATTCCGCGTTTGTCGACGACGACGGCAAGGCATATATCATTTATCATTCGAGGACTACCGACGGCTCCGAGGGACATACGGTAAAGGTTCACCAGCTGTTCCTGAACGAACAGGGCTGGCTTGTTGCGGCGCCTTATATCACTGACGGCGAGAGTCTGTCGGCGGGCGGAGTTTCTGCGGCCGGTCTTGCGGGCGATTACGAGCTTATCATCCATGAGCTCAATATCGATTACAAGCATCTCGGGGTTCAGATACCTTCGTACATTACCCTGAACGCGGACGGTACGATCACCGGCGCATACGAGGGCAGCTGGTCGGTAAAAGAGGGTACTTCCTACATTACCCTGAACTTCAACGGCGATACCTACAGCGGCGTCGCGCTGAAGATGAATGTGGAGAACACTCTTGTGGAGACGGATGTATTTACGGCTGTGGGCGAGAATACGCAGATCACCGTATGGGGAAGCAAAAGTATCGACTAGAAAGGGCATGACCATGGAAGAGAACAGATTCGATCCGTTAAAGACGGTCAAAGAGATCCTTCTCTTCCTGGGCGTTTCGGCTCTGGCTTTCGGCTGGATGATGCTGATGCTCCTGATAGTCAGCTTTGTGGCTGTATCCGTGATCACTCTGAAACTTAAGACGATGTTTATCGTTGCGATCGCTTTTACGCTCATCATCGACATTTACTATGTGATCAGGCGCTGCGCCAAAAAGCGCGAAGAACGCCGGATCATGGAAATGCTCGGCAAAAAATGAGCGTAAAGGGGATCCTTTTATGAGTCTTGCGGCGTTTATACTTGCGATAGTACCCGCAGTGGTACTGATGGTTCTTATCTACAAAAAGGACAAGATCGAGCCCGAACCGTTCGGTCTCCTTATCAAATTATTCTTTCTGGGCGTTCTTTCGATCCTGCCGGCTGTGGCGATGGAGTCCGTCGGCGAGCTGGTTGAGAAGGCGTTATTCACTGAAGGCTCGATACCCCATCTTTTTTTCGACAATTTCCTGATCGTGGCTGTAGCGGAAGAGCTGGTCAAATACTTCGCTTTCCGCATAGGTGCATGGAAGCATAAGGCTTTCGATTACACCTTCGACGCCATTGTCTATATGGGCTGCGTAGCCATCGGCTTTGCCATCCCCGAGAATCTCTTATATGTACTTGACGGAGGCGTATCGCTGGCCATCTTAAGGGCCGTGACTTCGATCCCCGGACACATCTGCTTCGGTATGTTCATGGGATATTATCTCGGTCAGGCAAAGATATGCGAGGCTGCGGGCGACCTTGCGGGCAGGAAGAGAAACCTGCGTCTTTCGCTCATCATTCCCATACTGGTACACGGATTCTTCGATTTCTCGATCTCCGTGGGAAGTCTCCTGATGTTTGTCTGCTTCTTTGTATTTATCGTTGTCATCGATGTGATAACGATAAAGCTTGTTGTAAGGTCGTCTAAAGACGACAGGCGTATATGGCCGGAGGAAATGCTTCCCGATACCGGCGACATGATGATCTCGGAAGGTGACGATGGAGAAGGACAGGCTTAAATTCAGTATCAAGGTCAGGATAAAAAAGGGCGAGGACATGTTCGGCCCGGGACTTATCGAGTTTCTGGAGCGCACGGCGGCGACGGGCTCGATGCAGGCTGCGTGCGAGCAGATGGAGATGTCGTACTCAAAGGGCTGGAGGCTGCTGAAAGCCGGAGAGAGCGCGACGGGCAAGGTCCTGCTCGACCGTAAGAGCGGCGGCAGTACGCACGGCAGTTCCACGCTCACCGAGGACGGAAGAAAGCTCATAGAAGATTACAGGGCTTTTACGGAACTGATCAATAAAACTGCGAGCGAGAATTTTGAAAGATTTTTCGGAAAATGGGGGAAGTGACCATGCGTGATCTGTTTCGCAGAATGCATGAGATAATAGCGGCCGGTGAGAATGCGGTCCTCGTTTCGACCGTATCGAGCAGAGGCTCGGTGCCGCGCGGGAGCGGCGCGCATATGCTTGTGACGAAGGACGGAAGGGCTTCGGGTACGATCGGCGGAGGAGAAGCCGAGTTCAGGGCAGAACAGGCAGCACGGGAGGCGGTGCTCGCGGGAGCGAACGCCACGCGCAGATATGTTCTGAGGCAGAATGAGGAAGATTCCCTCGACAGCGTATGCGGCGGAGACATAGAGGTATATTTCAGATTCATAAAAGGCGGGGACCGGGCCGTACTCGGACTCTGCGAGCGCATAGACAGGGCGTTTGACGGGGCTTCGGCCTGCAGGCTGATACTGGAACTGACGGAAAAGGACGACGGTCTGATCGCGGTCTGTTCGGCGGAAGAGGGTTGTTCGGATCCGCGTATTCCGGGAATTGTCACAGCAGAGACTTCCACGGTACCGAAGGTCATCGAAGCTGGCGGAAAGAGATTCTATACAGAGCTTATCGTACTGCCCGGCAAAGTTTACATTTTCGGCGGCGGACATGTTTCGCAGAGGCTTGTTCCGTGTCTGGCGTCCTGCGATTTCAGATGCGTGGTGCTTGAAGACAGGCCTGAATTTACGGATCCTGCGCTGTTCGGCGGACAGGCTGAAACGAGGCTTGTGGATATGTCGGATCTTACCGGTCTTTCGGCAGAGCTTACGCCGGATGATTTTGTATGCATCATGACGAGAGGCCACAGGCATGATTATGAGAGCGTTTATTATATGCTTAAGTCAAAGGCCTGCTATATAGGCGTGATCGGCAGCAGGACCAAGATCGGCAAGCTGCGGGAGAGGCTTATTGAGGACGGATTTACCGAAGAGGACCTTAAAAGGCTCACTACTCCGATAGGAATAGAGATATATTCGGAGACGCCCGCGGAGATAGCGGTTTCGGTCACCGCGCAGCTGATCATGGTACGCGCGGTAAAGAACGGCAGCAGGAAGGCTGAAAAACATTCATAACGGGGGAGAGCACAGATGCGTATATTAGTCACAAACGACGACGGCATCACGGCAGAGGGCATCATAAGGCTTGCGGCGATGGCAAAGAAGCTGGGCGATGTAACGGTTATCGCGCCCGATTCCCAGTGCAGCGCGATGTCGCAGAAGCTGACCATACTCACGTATGTCGATGTGAAGAAAGTAAAGGATTTTCCGATCGAAGGCGTGGAGGCTTATACGGTGAGCGGAACGCCCGCCGACTGCGTTCGCCTCGGCATCGACAGGATCATGAAGGAGAGACCCGACATCGTATTCTCGGGCATCAACAACGGCTACAACACAGGCTATGACATCGCTTACTCGGGTACGATCGGAGCCACGATGGAGGCGCTGTTCGCAGGGATCCCCGCGATCGCATTTTCCACGGATTACCGCGGCATATTCGATACGGTGGACGAATACCTGCTGAGCGTAACGCAGGAGGTTCTGAAGAAACCGATCGGCTGCGACGAAGTCTGGAACCTGAACTTCCCGGGCTGTCCCGTTGCGGACTGCAAGGGCATTCTTTGGGACAGGACCATTGCGCAGGATGATTTTTACAACAATATCTATACCGAGCAGCCGGCCTCGTTCGTCGACGGAGCCGTTAGATACGCGATCACCGTGGAGGCGATCGAGCGCGCATACGAAGGTACCGACATAAAGGCGATCCTCGACAATTATATTTCGATAGGAAAGGTAAAGAGCACGGTTGTCACGCCCACGCTGCAGGATAAGATCACCTATCGCGGAAGGCTGAAAAATAAACCTGTGTAATTTGCATCGCCGAGGGTGTTATTTTGAGAGCGTTATGTTAAGATATGATTACAGGATCCGTTAACCCCTGCGGATCGGTTTCCGGAATACTTTTGGGGAACGAAAGGAGTTTTTATGGAGGAATATTTGATTTTTATCATTATCGCAGCTCTGCTGCTTTGGGTGATCGGAGCCAATATCCGTATCGTACCTCAGACCCAGGCTTTTATCATTGAGCGTCTGGGCAAGTACAATTGCACATGGGGTGCGGGTATCCATATCAAGATGCCCGTTATCGACAAGGTCGTAAAGCGCTGCTCGATGAAAGAGCAGATCGCGGACTTCCCGCCTCAGCCGGTTATCACGAAGGATAACGTTACGATGAAGATCGATACCGTTGTATTCTACAGGATATTCGATCCGAAGCTCTTCGCGTACGGCGTTGAGGATCCCATTCTTGCGCTGAACAACCTGACAGCCACCACCCTTCGTAACATTATCGGTGAGCTCGAGCTCGATGAGACCCTTACCTCACGAGAGATCATCAATTCCAAGATGCAGAACATCCTGGATGTTGCAACAGATCCCTGGGGCGTTAAGGTCGGCCGTGTAGAGGTTAAGAACATTATGCCTCCCGAGGCTATCCGTGAGTCCATGGAGAAGCAGATGAAGGCAGAGCGTGAGAGACGTGAGCAGATCCTTATCGCTGAAGGTGAAAAGAAGGCAGCCATCCTTCGCGCCGAAGGTGAAAAGGAATCCGCAGTGCTCCGTGCAGAGGCTCAGAAGATCGAGCTGATCAAGGAAGCGGAAGGTCATTCCGAGTCGATCAGACTTCACAAGGAAGCTGACGCCGTAGGTATCAAGTACCTGATGGATACAGGCCTGAACGCAGAGCAGATCATCCAGATCAAGTCACTCGAGGCGTTCTCGAAGGCTGCTGACGGCCAGGCTACGAAGATCATCATTCCTTCGGAGATCCAGGGCATCGCAGGTCTTGCAAAGGGCGTTATCGAAGCAAGCAAGTAATATCACATATCAGAATGAGGCACGCGGACAGTTCCAGGCCGCGTGCCTCGTGAGTGTTAAAAGAGAAAAGTACGGGGAAAGAGAAATGTCGGAGAACAAAAGAATCGTTTTTGCAACGGGGAATGCGAACAAGGTGCGCGAGGTGCGCGAGATAATGGACGGGACCGGTTACGATATCGTGTCGCTAAAGGATATCGGAATGGTGCTCGACGTCGAGGAGACCGGCGAGACCTATCTCGAGAATGCGCGCATAAAGGCCAGGGCAGTGGCCGAAAACCTGCCCGGGGAATATGCGGGATGCCTTGTAATGTCCGATGATTCGGGCTTTGAGGTGGATTATCTGAACAGGGAGCCCGGTATTTATTCATCGAGATTCATGGGCGAGGATACTCCTTATTCCATAAAGAATCAGGCTATAATAGACAAGCTCGAGGGAGTTCCGATGGAGCAGAGGAGTGCGAGGTTCTGCTGTGCGGTGGTATGTGTGTTCCCTGACGGACATGAGGCGGATTCCTTCGCCACCTACGAGGGCGCGGTGGCGTATGAAGCGAAGGGCACGAACGGTTTCGGCTACGATCCGATCTTCTGGGTGCCTCAGTACGGCAAGACCGACGGCGAGCTCCCGCCCGAGGTAAAGAACACGATCGGTCACAGAGGAAAGGCCCTCAGGATGATGAGGGATATTCTGGAAGGCGGAAAACATGAAGTTTGATATTGTTATCAAAAACGGCAGGATCATCGACGGCAGCGGTGCTCCTGCCTTTAATGCAGATCTGGGGATCAGGGACGGCAAAATAGCGGCTTACGGCAATCTGACCGGCGC
>CAMZAI010000133.1 GCA_947304065.1 uncultured Clostridia bacterium
CTTGCGGAACTGCAGAACGAATGCTCAAAGCTGTTCAAAATAAGCCCTGACGAGACTTTGAACATTGTTCAGGAACTCTATGAAAAGAAGCTCGTGACCTATCCGCGAACCGACGCGAGAGTACTTTCGACCGCGGTTGCGAAGGAGATCGACAAGAACATAAAGGGACTCACCGGCGTGGGTCAGTTCAGGGAGTTCGCGGAGCAGATCCTGGCCTCCGATACCTGGAAGAAAATAGCAAAGACAAAATACACGAATGATAAGCAGATCACCGATCACTACGCGATCATCCCGACGGGACAGGGACTGAACGCGCTCGGATCGCTAAAACCCCTTCAGGGCAAGGTCTACGAGCTGATCGGCAGGAGATTCCTCAGCATTTTCCTGCCTCCGGCCGTTTACCGCAAGATCGCGCTTGCAGTGAACATTAACGGCGAGAGCTTTTTCGCGAATTTTAAAACGTTGATGGAAGAAGGCTGGCTCAAATGCGGACAGCCCTACAGGAATAAGAACGCCAAAGGCGGCCAAAAGGACGCCCCGCAGCCCGCGGAGGGCGGAGACGATGCGCAGCCGCGCGACGGCGAAGAGGAAGAGCAGCAGGAACTCGGTTCGGATATGCTCGAGGTGCTTGAGAAACTGAAGAAGGGAGCGCAGCTTCCCGTGGACAGCTTCTCGATCAGGCTTGGCGAGACTTCCGCTCCGAAACGCTACAACTCGGGTTCGATAATCCTCGCGATGGAGAACGCGGGACAGCTGATCGAGGACGAGGATCTTCGCGCACAGATAAAGGGCAGCGGTATCGGAACGAGCGCGACGCGCGCAGAGATACTGAAGAAGCTCGTGGGCATCGGTTACCTGAATCTGAACAAGAAGACGCAGATCATCACGCCTTCTCTGCAGGGCGAGCTGGTCTACGAGGTGGTCAACGCTTCGATCAAGTCTCTCCTGCGTCCGGATCTTACCGCGAGCTGGGAGCGCGGACTGACTTATGTGGCTGAGGGGACTATATCTTCGGACGAGTACATGACGAAGCTCGAAGACTTCGTAACGACGAGGACAAACGGCGCGAAAGAGGGCAACTGGTCTTATGCGCTGACAAATAATTTTGCGCAGGTTGCAAAATTCTACAACAAATAGGCATTTGCCCAAAAATTGTTTGTCATTACACTCGGTCTGATGTATAATTATTGAGAATTGTGGAGTTTTAGGTTTTTTGCCGCGTCCGTAGCTTTTTGCTAAATCCAAACGGACAGCGTATATGGGGATCACAGTGAACAATAGCGAAGAAAAGAGGCCGTTTAAGAGAATACCGATCAGCCGCGCCACTCTTGGTATGGAGCTGGCGCAGGATATCTATTCCCGGAACAATCAGGTCATCCTGAACAAGCATTCCATTCTTGACGCGCAGAAGATCTCAAAGATCATGTTCTACTCCATCGATACGATAATCGTCTATGAGCCGGAGGAGGAAGAGAGCGAGGATCTGAGCCTTGTCCAGCAGCTCAAGAGCAGCGTGGAGTTCAGGGAATTCTCCAAGAATTACGATCATGCGGTCTCGGCTCTGCAGAATACGATCAACGCCATGATCACGGAGGGTACAGAGATCGACGAGGACTACCTCATTTCCGAGGTGGACCGTATGGTAGGGGCCAGCGGCAGCAGGACAAACGTGTTCAACATGCTCCACTGCATCCGTGAATACGATGAGATGACCTATATGCACAGCGTCAACGTTTCGCTGATCGCGGGCTGCTTTGCAAAATGGCTCGAGCTCGGCGAAGAATCGGAGAGGATGCTGACGCTCGCCGGACTGCTCCACGATATCGGCAAAACAGTCATTCCGCGCGAGATCATCTTAAAGCCCGATTCACTGACCGCCGAGGAATACAAAATTGTCAAAACACACACGCTCCGCGGCTACGAACTCCTGAAGGAGAAGAAGATCGACGACCGCGTCAAGATGGCGGCGCTCCAGCATCACGAGAGAGCCGACGGAAGCGGATATCCTTTCGGAAAGTCCGGAGAGCAGATCGAAAGCTTCGCGATGATCATCGCCATCGCCGATGTTTACGACGCGATGACGAGCGACAGAATATACAGACCGAGGGTGTGCCCGTTCGATGTGGTGAAGATGCTCCAGAACGACGATGCGCACAAATACAATCCTAAGTTCCTTATCCCGCTGCTTGAGCAGATCACGCAGGTATTCATAAATCATAACGTGAGACTCTCGAACGATCAGGTGGGTAAGATAGTCCTTCTGAACAACGCCGAGCTATCCAAGCCGGTCGTACAGGTGGACGACATCTTTGTGGATCTGGCTAAGAACAGAGACATTAAGATTGCTGAGATCATATAGTTTTGAAAATCTTTTTGGGGGGACGGTACAGAACAGATGGCTGACGACAATACCTATGAGTACAATCCCAATCTTGGGAACGACAGCAAGAAAGACGATACGGGCTATAACCCGAACCTGGGCGCCGACGATACGGGCTTCAATCCCAATCTGGGTGCCGACGACACCGGTTTCAATCCTAATCTCGGGGCTGACGACACGGGCTTCAACCCGAACGCGGGCACCGAAGAGAAGAAGGTTGTTACCGCAGCCGCAGAGGCCGTAAAGGAAGAGAAAAAGGACCTCGAAGAGGCTCCTAAGGACAGCGGCAAAGGCAAGAAAAAGAAATTCAATTCAGACGAGATCGCAATGTTCTGCGATCAGATCGCTATGCTCTTAAAGGGCGGTATTTCCGTTTATGAAGGCACCTACATGCTCTACAGCGAGATGGAGGATGCCAAAACAAAGGAAGTACTCCGCCAGATCGATCTCCAGGTCAAGGAGAATATCCCTCTTTACAAAGCTCTTACAGCTACCGGAGCATTCCCGGAGTACATGGTGCACATGGTAGAGGTCGGCGAGAAGACCGGACGTCTCGAGGACGTTATGAAGTCACTGGCCGAGTACTATGAGCGCGACAGCCGCGTTAAGGCCGGACTGAGGAGCGCGATCGCATATCCCATGATCCTGTTCGCCGTTATGGCGGCTATCATGGTAGTGCTCGTATGGAAGATCCTTCCGATGTTTGAGAGAATGTTTACCGAGCTGAGCTCGGATGTTGCGGCATCCACCGAGAACGTACTGACGGCGGGACTTACCGCGGGCAGGATCATTGCGGTGATCATCTGCGCGATCTTTGCGGTCATCCTTCTCATTGTTATCTGGAGCAGGACAAAGTCCGGTGCGAAAGTACTCTCGAAGGCCGCGAACGGCTTCGGGCCCATCAGGAACATCATGATCCTGATGTCTACCGGTAAGTTCATTTCCTCTATCGCTCTTATGATGGCCAGCGGCATGGATATCCGTGAGGGTCTCGAGCGCGAGATCGAGAACTGCGACAACGAGATCGTCAAGCACCGCATCGAGAAGTGCCTTGAGCTTTATACGCACAGCACTCCTTTCGACGAGGCTATCCGCCAGAGCGGACTGATCGTCGGAATGGAAGCGAGACTTATCAGCGTTGCGGCAAAGACCGGCGGCACCGACGAGATATTCACGAAGCTTTCCGAACAGTATAACGACAAGACCTCCGCAGCGCTCGGCAGACTTACCACCGTTATCGAGACCACACTCGTTGTAGTCCTTTCGCTGATGGTAGGCGCGGTACTCCTTGCGGTTATGCTTCCTCTCGTAAGCATGATCTCTTCGGTAGGCTGATATTGATACTGATTGTATTTGTGCATTGAAACGGAGATTTACGGACGATGAAAAATTTCAGACAGAACCGTCAGAAATACATCTTTAAATCCATAGTGCTCCCCGCGCTGCTCTGTATGGCGATCATCGCGATCTTTATCCTCGGAGTGTATAAGTTCAACAACCTTTCGCTCGAGCAGGACAGACAGCTGACGCTGGCCGCGATCAAGAAAGCCACGGTCCAGTGCTACGCGGACGAGGGACGATATCCTGCGGAGCTCGATTATCTGATCGAGAATTACGGGGTGAAGATCGATTACGATCATTTCCAGGTAACCTATGACTGCGCGGCTGCGAACGTCAGCCCGAATATCGCGGTATTCAGGAAATAGGATTGATGCGGGGGATATATGCAGAACACTAATGACGAAAAAAAGGTCAAAAGCCGCAGCGCTCTGGTCAGCGCGGGCAGTACGATCATAATAATCGCCTTCTTCGCGATAGCCGCGCTCGTGCTGTTGAGCGCCGGAACGAGGGAGTACGAGAGGATCGTGCTTGCGGCGAATGAGAACTTTGAGCTCAGAACCTCGATCTCCTTCGTTGCGACGAAGGTACGCCAGTACGACTCAAAAGGAAGCGTATCGGTGGAGAACATCGACGGTACCGACGTACTGGTGCTCAGGGAAGAGATCGACGGTGATATTTACGATACGATGGTCTACTACAGAAACGGATATCTGTGCGAGCTGATGCAGGCCGAGGGCTACGGAGACCCGGACCTCGACTTCGGCTTCGAGGCCATTGAGATAGACTCCTTTGAGATAAAGGGCGGGGACAAAACAATAACGCTTACCGCGGGCAATGCGGGCGGCGATAAGGAATCCCTTACCGTTTACTTAAGGAGCAGCGAGGAGGCGGGCAGATAATGGCAAAATACGATAATAACGCTGCCGTAAGGCTTCCTTTGGTTGAATCGGTCATCATAATCGCGATCTTCGCGCTGGTCAGCGTGGCGATCATGAGACTGTATGTTGCGGCCGACAAGCTTCAGGGACGTTCGGTCAATATCAGCAAGGCTACGATCCTTGCCGAGAACAAGATCGAGGCGCTCAAGAGCGGAGCGGAGAAGGCCGACGGTTCGCAGAAGGTCTACTTTGACAAGGAGTGGAACAGCTGCTCCGAGGCAGACGCGTACTTCAGCATGACGACCGAGGTTACGGGCCGCTCAGCCGGCAAGACGGGTACTCTTACCGATGTAAAGATCACTGTGGATGTGGAAGGCAAGGAACAGCTTGCAGAGGTTGTGACATCCTACTACAGTCCGGCAGGGTGAGTACAGGATACAGAGAATTGTTACAAATTTCATCTTTTTGACACAAAATTACCCTTGAATTGTAACATTATTAGGTGTATAGTGAGGATAGCAGGACTATGTCTAATCAGGCTAACAACAATTCCTTCAAAATGAATATCGGCGGACCATCGATCATCCTTCTGCTCACGGTCCTCGGACTTGCGGTATTTTCGATACTTGCGGTCAGAGCCGCGTACAGCGGACTGAAGATGGCCAGGACTTCTGCGAGCGCCGTATCGGGCTATTATGAGGCCGAAGGCATCGCACAGAAGGCCGAATACCTGATCAAAGAAGCGATCGAAGGTACTCCCGCAGCTACCGCGGATACCGCAAAAGACGCGATCGCTCCGATCTTGCCGGGCGGCGTTCAGCTGGTGAGCGTTGACGCGGACCGCATTGTATATGAGGTTCCGGTGAACGACAACTCGGTAATACATGTGGAGATGACTTCGGATTCGGGTCTTTCGGGACTTAAGGTTACCGACCACAGGCTGGTGGTTGACAGCCAGGGCGGTTACTCGGGATCGGCGTTTGAGATCAACATCATCGATATTAACTGACGGAGGAATTATAAAATGATCACTCTTGACGAGCTTTTGAAGAAAGCGGTGGAGAAAAAGGCGTCGGATATCTTCTTTGTTGTCGGACAGCCCATATGTTTCAAGATCGGCGGTAAGGTAGTCCGCGACGACGATATGTCGGGCTATGACAACCAGAGAGGTCTTACCGTAGAAACCACCAAGGAGTGGGTACAGCAGCTTTACAATGTTGCGAAGCGCGACATGAACTCGTTCATTAACGATAACGACGATGACTTCGCCGTATCCGTTCCCGGAGCGGGACGTTTCAGAGTAAACGTGTTCAAGCAGAGAGGTACGATCTGCGCGGTACTGCGTTACGTTCCTTTCGGCCTGCCGCCGTTTGAGAATATGAACATTCCCGAGAGCATCCTTGAGATCTCGAAGCTCAAAAAGGGCCTCGTGCTCGTTACGGGAACCGCCGGCAGCGGAAAAAGTACCACACTTGCTTACGTTATCAACCAGATCAACCATAACCGTGACTGCCATGTTCTGACACTGGAGGACCCCATCGAGTACCTCCACAGACATGATAAGAGTATTATCTCCCAGCGAGAGATATCGATCGATACCGACACCTACGCTACGGCTCTTCGAGCTGCCCTCCGTGAGGCTCCCGATGTAATCCTTATCGGTGAGATGCGTGACCTGGAGACGATCGAGACCGCGATGACGGCGGCAGAGACCGGACACCTTGTCCTGTCCACGCTTCATACGCTCGGTGCGGCCAATACCGTTGACCGTATCATCGACAGCTTCCCTGCCAGCCAGCAGCAGCAGATCCGCGTACAGCTTTCGATGGTTCTCAAGACCATCGTATCGCAGCAGCTGCTCCAGAAGGTAGGCGGCGGAGTGTGCCCCGCATTTGAGATAATGCACGCTAACAGCGCTATCAGGACCATGATCCGTGAGGGTAAGGTTCACCAGATAGATTCGGTAATTTATTCATCGGGACGCGAGGGAATGCGCGCAATGGACAGCAGCATCTTCGAGCTCTACAAGAAGGGGCTCATTGAAGAAGAGACCGCGCTGACCTACTGCATCAATCCCGAAGCGATGAAGAGAAATATGATGTAAACAAAGTTACTGTTCACGGCTCTTGCCGACGGGGAATTTCACGAAAGCTTGCTTTCAGTGAAATTCACGGGCGAGCAAGCGCTGCGGAGCAGCGACGCCGGCCGTTCATGAGCAAGCAGCCTGCGTTAGCAGGCGGATTGCGAATGATAAGGCCGGGGTGAACAGTAACGTCGATTGCAGAGATTGATAAAGCAGATTGGTGCATCCGGGCAGCCGGACGTGCCCGGAAAGGAGTTAAGCATGAAGATTATTAAGAGATTGCTGTGTTTTCTGCTTGCAATGACACTTTTTGCCGGCGTCGGCGAGTTTTGGCAGCCTGCAGCGCCCGTCGCTGTTAAGGCGGCTACAGTCGACGACGATATCTTTGTGGACAATGAGAACGGTACGGTAAAGATCACATTTACGGCCGAGGAGAAGGAGACCATCCTGATCCTTGTAGATGTTCCCGCAGGCAACGTAAAGGCGAACACCAACGAGGCCGTACGCTATTACTATAAGCTTTCCGAGGGCAAGAACGTTGTGAACGTTCCGCTGACCAGAGGCGAGGGCGATTACAAGATCCGTATCTGTAAGGTTCTCGACACCGGTAAGGCCTCGGTTCTTAAGACCAAGGAAGTAAAGCTTACCGCGGACGGCAACAAGAGCGTATTCGACGTATCAAACCTCATCGTTTCATACAAGGCGAGCGATACCTATATCAAGAAGGCAAAGACGCTTGTAAAGAAATGCAAGACGGAATCGGCGAAGGTTAAAAAGATATATAACTATATCATCTCGAATTACGCGTACGATTACGAGCTCCTGAGCGTTAAGGCATCGACGAGTTATTATTCGCCCAGCAATCTGAACACCTATAACCGTAAGCTCGGTATCTGCTACGATATTTCCGCTCTGTTCTCGGCAATGCTTAGAAGCGTGGGCATTGAGGCAAGAGTTGTTACGGGTTATACCCCGAACGTAAAAGAATACCACGCATGGACCCAGGTATGGGATTCCAAGAAGAAATACTGGTACACTATAGACGCAACTTATGATATGTGTCTCTATAATTCCAAGAGCAAGAAGAAGTATACGATGATCAAGAAGGATTCGGA
>CAMZAI010000134.1 GCA_947304065.1 uncultured Clostridia bacterium
TTCTCGAGGGAAGAGTGCAGGGGGTTCGTTGAGCGGGCGGTGAAACTGTGCATAGAAGCGATAAGTGAAGCAGAAGGCTTAAAAGAGAGGATAATTCGATGAGGCATATCATTACCGTTCAACATACTCAGTCTGTCCATCACACAAACGGAATGGTCGGTTCATGGACAGATTGGGATCTGACCGAACTTGGAAGGAGTCAGGCGGACCGAATCGGAAAGAAACTGAAAGATGAACTTGCCGGGAAAAAGGTGGTGATGTTCTCTTCAGACTTGAAGCGCGCGAAGCAGACGGCGGAAGAGATCGCGAAATACCTGGACGTGCAGCCTATCCTCAGGCAGGAGCTAAGAGAGAGAAATCTGGGTAAATGCTGCGGGAAATCCGTACAATGGCTGCGTGAAAATCTTGAGTGTCCCGAGAAAACCGTTGACGACAGATTGTTCTCTGACGGAGAGAGCAGACGCGATGCATGGAACCGTCTCGAATCTTTTTACAAAGAAATTATTGCGGGTAATGACGAAAACATCATAATAGTCTCGCACGGAGATCTTCTGAGTATCTGGAACGCCATGTTTCTAGGACTGCCAGTCGAGGCTCTCAATACAGTTGATATCCACGGTCCCGGAGGCGGGGTATCCCACATGTTTATCTGTGACGATGGGAAGCACCTTGTGAAGCATATAAACGATACATCATATTTGATTTAACGAAAAAGACAGCAGTTTTATCTGCTGTCTTTTCTTGTAAGTCCGTTAAAGTGGACACGTTCGGTGGATAATGGTAGATGATAAAAGAAAAACCACTTAACGTGACAGGAGGACTCAACCATGAGAGCAAACAACACCAGAAAGACAGACCTCACCGAAGGGCATTTCTACCGTATGAAGGAAAAGAACGGCAAAGCATTTGTCGGTCAGTATATCGGACAGCAGCCCGATGATTTTGCATTTCTCTTTCCCGAAAAGAAAATAAGCGTCTTCAGTTTCCGCGTAAATGACGGAAAAGAGACGCTTATCTGCGGATATACGATTGACCACCTTCCGAAACTGACGGAAGATCTCGGAGCTCCCGAGCCTGCGGAAGAAGGGAAGATCGCGTGATACTTCTTATAGAAACCGCTTGAAGAAATCGGTCTGGTCGCGATTGGCCTTCATGCCCTCTTCGTAGCGGAGATTGCAATGGAATACATGGCATGCGAGCGGGTCATCCTTGCTTCCGTAGATCCTGCTCTCGGCAAGGACGCCTTTGGAACGGAGATACTCCGCCATAGGCTCGCAGGCGTTTACGAGGAAATCGTTCTGCGCTGTAAATACAAATGTCGGGGGATAATCGGCGGTGATATTTGCGAGGATCTCGGTCCTCGGATCGTCAAACAGCTTCTCGTCCTTGAAATAGTCCATGATCAGTTCGCTGCCTTCACCTTTGCGCGGGCGGTCGCGGAGACTGTACATTCCGCATGCGAGCGAGACTGCACACAGCTTGACATTCTTCGGGAGATCGAAGCCGAAGATCTTTGCATATTCCGGGTTCGAGCAGATGCAGGCGAACTGGCTAGACAACTGCGCACCCGCAGAGTCGCCGGTCAGGAACACATGCGACACATCGAGACCGTACTGATCCGCATACTTTGAAATGAACTCAAATACAGCCAGCGTATCCTCGAGCGGCGCCGGGAACGTGTTCTCGGGCGAGAGCCTGTAATTGAAGTTAACTACGGCAAATCCCAATTCTGCCAGATGCATGCAGTAAAACCTGTAAAGCTCCTTGTCGCCGTAAAAGAAACCGCCGCCGTGAATGTTTACGATCGTCGGGAACGCTTCCGTGGCGGACCGTTTGGGCGTGTAAATATCCATCAAATTCCAGTCCCCATGCGGACCGTAGCTTATATCTCTGTACTTCTCCAGTTCCTCGGGCTCGATAAGCCCCGCATCTCTTTTTGCATCGCCTGCTGCCCATGCAGCACGCATCTTTAACACTCTCTCGGGGACATTCTTCATAAGTCTTCCTCTCTTTTGACCCGTCACCGTGACAAGCCCTCTGATAATTTGATTTTACAGTAAAAAGAGGATAAAGTAACTGTTTTATCTTGTACTTTTTTGGTGATATACGGGCAGGATTTATTATGATACAATTTCTCTATAAATGGTCCGTTTCGGGATTGTTCAGGATCTAAGACTGCATTATACAAGGGAGAAAAGACATATGCCCACCACAGCCAAAGAAATAGCAGAAAAAGCCATACTTAACTGGGACCTTGAAAGCCCTACGATCGGCCCTCAGTTCAACGAAGACTCGGGGAGACTGATATTCAGGATTGGGACGCCGTCGCGGGACTTTCTCCTGAAGGGCTTCCCCGACAGCATTCCGGAATCTACGATAAAGAGTAATGTCCGGGCTCATTTGTTTTTGGGGAACGAGCATGATATGGCGCCGAAGCTCTATCCGGCGAAAAACGGTGAATATTATATAAATGACCGGGGATACCGGTTCTATCTGATGGATTATATCGATGGAAGAGAGATGGTGGAGACTCCGGAAGATGAATTCCTTATCGGACAGGCGGCGAGGAAGCTTCACAGCCTGCGGGGATATTCAGAGCAGTCTCCGATGGAGCAGACTAAGGATCGTTTCTATACCTGGTTCAGGGAGAAGGAGTTCGCGAAAGATTTTGATGCGATCCTGGACAGTATCCCTGATTTCGAGAAGCTCGATCAGTGCTTTGTGCATACCGATATCGGCCCGCATAATATGATGTTAGCAAAGGATGGAAAGCCTGTTTTCATTGATCTGGACGACGCAGGAAACGGCAGCCGGTATCTCGATCTCGGCTGGCCGTTCATCATGCAATTTGTCGATTTTAACCATGATACCGAAGAGATGCATTACCGCTTTGATCTGGCGCTCAGCTTCCTGAAAGGATATTTCGGCACAGACGAAATATCGAGAGAAGAGTATGAGCTGATCTTTAAGGGCGCCGAGCAGATGCATATTTCATATATGCAGGCTTACGGGCCTTACGCGGTAGATTCCCTCTGGAAGATCCTGTTGTTCGGGATGGAACAGAAGGAAAAGCTTTGGGAAATGCTGGGGTAATTACAGCCTGGACTCAAGCTCACTTTTGATCTCGATGACACGGTAAATGGCCTCGTCACACTGGCGTTTTGCGTCGCTGATCTTTGACTGCACGATCATGTCAGCGAGGAAGCCGTCGAAGAAGAAATCTGCGAAGGTCAGGAATTCGCCGATATGGATCGAGCTGTATCCGCTGACATCACGGAGCTCCTTGCTGAAGGACTGGAGCGCATGCTTTGCAGCCTCGATCTCATTCTCGGCGTTGGACATCTTGCTGTGTTTCACTATGCCGGAGATAAGGCCGCCGCCAAAGATGTCGAGGAGACCCCAGTTGCCTGCGCTGTTGAGATATTTTTTGGCCTCTGTGAGATGATATAATGCGTTGTCCGCGGCATCTATTGCTTCACGTATTTCTTTGTATTCTGTATTATCCATGATTATGTCCTCCTGTGAGTTATTCCATGATCATATGCTACAGCAAATTTGATCAGTTTTCGAGGGCTTTTATGACGGAATAGAGCGGTATAATTTGCCGGCGGGCTATTAATTGTTTATTTGAGCGAGGAATTGTTATGAGCACAAAACGTGGCTATATGCCCGAGGATGATATTTTATTTTCTGCGGATGCGTTGGCGACTCTGCGAACGGCGTCACGACATATATGCTACCTGATCGACGAAGGCTACGATCTCGTTCAGGCGGTAACCTTTGTGGGGAATCGGTTTGCCCTTTCGGAGAGGCAGCGATTTGCCATCCTGCGCAGCATTTCATCAAAAGAGCAATTGGAGTGCAGAAAGACCAAAGAGCTGTCGGATATATCAGGCGGCGAGGTTTGGATAGACGGCTTTAATACTATCATTACGCTCGAAGTTATGCTGAGCGGTTCGCCGGTTTTCGAAGGCATGGATGGAACGGTCAGGGACCTCGCGGGCCTGCACGGAACCTACAGGATCATTCCCGAGACGGAAAAGGCTGTCCGGATGCTGCTCGACATTCTTAAGGAACTGAAAGCCGGGAAAGTGCACATACTTCTTGACGAGCCTATATCAAACTCAGGAAAGCTAAAGGTTCTTATCGCCGAAGTGGCCGAAGCATGCGGGGTAAGCCCGGACATCGTCCTGTTGAAGGAAGTAGACAAAGCACTTTGGGAAAAAGAAAATGTTATATCGTCAGATTCGATAATTCTCGACCACTGTGTCAGCTGGGTAAATGTCATGAAGGTCTGCGCGGAGAAGATCGGGGCGCAGTCCATAAAAGTCTGGTGAGCGGTAAAAAGGTACTATATCCGTTCTCTCTTCGATCATATCAAAAGCCCTGTCGTAAAACCACGGCAGGGCTTTTAAACATCATCAGGTTATCTCCCTCGTAATATTCTTTATCCAGCCTCCGCTCTTGTAGTGGTGGATCGCGAAGGGCATCTTTGCGAACTCATCCATGCACATGCAGACATAGACGATGAGGGGCGGCCATTTGAACACAAACGCGCTGATGAGGCCGAGCGGTACCGCAAAGCCCCACATGCAGATGGTGTCGAGGATCATGCCGTACTTCGAGTCGCCGCCGCAGCGGAAGAGCGAGGCGATCAGCACAGTATTAACGATCTGGCCCATCTGGTAGGCCACGCTTATATACAGCATTACTCTGAGATAATGAGCGGCTGTTTCGGTGATCTTGACGAGGCCGGGTATGTACGGATTAATGATCAGCAGCAGGATACCGGCAATGATACCTGAGAACACTGTGACCTTAAGTATCGATGCGGCGTCTTTTTCAGCATCGTCGAGCCTGTTCTCTCCGATCTCTTTACCGAGCATGATCGAAGCCGCGGCGGAGATGCCGAAGCCTACGACGGTTGCGAGATCGCGGACCACGGTCACTACTGAGTTCGCAGCAACTATGTCGGAGCCCAGGTGGCCCATTATGATCGAATTCATGTTAAACGCAAGTCCCCAGAGGGTGTCGTTGATGAACGCGGGCAGGGAGTACTTTGCGAAATCGGCGATCAGTGCTTTCGGGATGCGGAACATGGCAGAGATCTTCTTCGGCAGCGTCTTTTGCCTGATAAAATCTATCGCGCAGACGATGAGGCCGATACCCCAGGAAAGGGTTGTAGCTAAAGCGGCGCCGGCGATGCCCATCTCCGGAAAAGGTCCGATACCGAAGATGAGGAGTGCGTTCAGGATAACGTTGATGACCAGCGTGGACGCCGAAAGGATCGTCGCAAAAGTCACGCGCTCGCAGCTTTTCAGGATTATAAGGTATGGCTGCGCTACGCCCATAAAGATGTACGAAGCGGCCACGTACCTGAGATATACGGCGCCGGCGTCGATGAGCTCGGGCACGTCGGTCCATATCCTGATGACTGTGTAAGGGAAAAAGAACGCCAGACCCGCCACGGTTACGGTCACGGCCAGCGATATGATGAGGCCGATCCCGAGGATCTTCGATATGACGTTCAGATCGCGCTTGCCCCAGTATTGCGAGGCAAGTATGGTAAGCGCCGAGTTCAGGCCGAAGAAGAGGACGTTCAGCAGGAACATTACCTGTCCCGCAAGACTCGATGCGGATATCGAGGTCTGATCAACTCTTCCGAGCATTACAACGTCCGCCATTCCCACGGCGGACGCTATAAGATTCTGGATCACTATAGGTATTACCAGAACAAAGAGTTCACGGTAGAACCCCTTTCTGGCAGAAAACAGATTTTTCATTGAAACATTCCTTATCTTTCAAGTAAATAACCGTCGATATTCAGATATTCCAGCTCATCTTTCTCCGAGTCATAATTCGCGCTGAAATGCGTCAGTACGAGATCATGGCGGTCATCCAGCCTGATCTTTCCGTACTGTTCCAGCTCGAATGAGATGTATTTCGAGGAAGCGGCCCTCTTTTGTCCGTAGGCCTTAATATCTTCGGTAAACTGCGACAGATCGGCGGAATATACCGTCTGTCCGTCAGAAGTCAGGTCCATCCCGGCGTTCCTGAAATTCTTTTGACGGCCGCTCACGGCAGTCAGCAGACTGTACTCCGATATGTCAAGATTGATGATATCGTTGTCTGCACTGAGATAATAAGAGGTCTGCCTGTAATAATCATAAGATTTTCCGTAGCATTCACGCAGGATCGCCCGCTCAGAAGCCGTAAACATCTCGTCCAAAGCTTCATCGCCGCGCCAGCCGCAGTCATAGCTGATCGATCTGAAAGCAGAACCCACGGTACCGGCTATGTCCGAATCTTTCAGTTCCTCGTTGACGGTGACGCCCTCGAGACGCTTAAGCTGTGAACGTAAGCAGACGGACGCGTAATTGAGCCGGGGCACGATCAGGCCGGTAACGACCAGCAGGGCGGCAACCCACATGATCAGGGCAACGCTGTCCTTTTTCCATACCGCGCGGATGAAATAGAGCACCATGTATATCAGCTCGAAGATCACGATCATAATGCACAGATATCTCTGGGGAGTAAAACCGTAATCGGCGATTCGGATCAGTATGCTCCATGCCTGCAGGATGATGCAGGGAATGAAGATAAACGGGAGTATTTTCGCGGTCCTGCAGAAGAAATTGTCCTCGCCTATGCCGCACGCCAGGGTCCATATCACCATTCCCGCAGCGAAGAGGCATGTGATGATGGTGAAGACCGAATTCGACGGGATGCCGTCCGAGACAAATATCTTGACGATGTAGATGTAAATGATCGCCATGGTCAGGATCAGCATGGGCTCAAGCACATACAGAACGCATATCTTGGCAAACTTGCCGACCTCGGGCTTCTTGCCAGACAGGACAAGGAGCATCGCGGGAACGTAAATGCCGCCGGCCAGGAATATCTCGACACGCTCGAGCAGTGAATCGGTATCGAAGATCAGATTGTCGAAGATCAGAATGATGATCGCGAGTCCGCCGGCAAACAGACCGTACACAACGCTGGTCTGGATAAGGCCGCAGAAGGTCTTTAAGCAGTATGACTCAAAGGTCTCGTTCTGCCTTTTGTACATATGGTAGAGCGAAGCGCAGATGAGGCACACAAAATAAGATATATAAATATATAAGAATATCTCTTCAGCCTTATCGCGCGGCATCCCAAGGAAATAATCGCCCGTGAAATCGGAGAGATATACCAGGAATGCGGATATCGGAGCAGCGATAATATATCCTGCGATACGCGCCGCAAGCTTATTCGCAAAGAACTCTTCGGTAAAAAGAGCCTGTACCGAAAATGCGGCAAGGAAAACGATCGCTTTTTCGCATAAGTAGGTGTCAAAACTGCAGTCGACGATCACGGACGTTATGGCGGCGATCACGACAATGCAGCCCAATGTGACCGGATAATCCTTGAAGACATTACCGATCTTTATGATTGCTTTTTTCAGCCTTTCTATAAATGCAGGCCTCTTTTCTTTTACAGCTTCATCCATATTTTTCCCCTTTTGGAATTTCATTTTTCTGATTTTGGTATAAATAGATTATACGACGCAAAGCAGCGACAGTAAATCATGTTTTTTCCTTTTGTTTTTGCGGCGCTCATGGTATAATATGCACGAAGGCGAAGCGATTCCGAGGTTTGCCGAGCGAAGGTACAATATCACCAAGGAGGCCTGTTTATGCAGAAATTTATCATGCTTTGCGGTCTGCCCGCATGCGGAAAGTCAACACTTGCCGAAAA
>CAMZAI010000135.1 GCA_947304065.1 uncultured Clostridia bacterium
AGTCTGTTGCCGGCAAAGATAATGTGCCGGCATTATTTTTTAGCTGACTTTTGTATGATATAATATGACGTAAGTAAGTTAAAGAATGCGGAATAATCAGTAGATTGGAGGAACTACTAGGAGGTTGATCACCATGCTCAAAGAAGGAACTAAAGCGCCGGATTTCACATTGCCGGATCAGGACGGGAAACTCCATTCTCTGTCCGGGTATAGGGGCAAGAGAGTAATACTGTATTTTTATCCGAAGGACAACACCTCCGGCTGTACGAAACAGGCTTGCGGATTCGCGGAAAGATACCCGCAGTTTCGTGAAAAAGGAGCTGTGATAATCGGGATCAATAAGGATACCGTCGAGTCGCACAAGAAGTTCGAAGAAAAATACGGCCTTCCGTTTACATTGCTTTCCGATACGGGGCTTGATGTGCTGAAAGCATATGATGTCTGGAAAGAGAAGATTAATTATGGCAAGGCCACGATGGGGATCGTGCGGACCACCTATCTTATCGACGAGAAGGGCGTGATCGTACGCGCAATGGATAAAGTGAAGGCTGCGGAAAATCCGCAGGAGATGCTGGAGCTCGTCTGACCCCGTCCCCCCACGGGTTCACCTTAGGAGGTTGAAAATGCTGATATTACGCGACATGAAGGAAAGCGACATAGAAGATTATGTCCGCTGGTTTACGACGGATCGCGCATCGGCGCATTAAGGAGAGGATATATGGGAAAAACATGGGATGCTGAGGAGTTTAAGAAAACACTGAGAGCTGCCGCGGCGGAAGGGATCGTGCTCTTAAAGAATGATGACGGAGCGCTTCCGCTTAAAAAGGATGCCGGGATAGCTGTATTCGGCAGGTGCCAGATGAACTACTACAGGTGCGGTACCGGCTCGGGCGGGATGGTAAACCCGGACTATGTTGTCGGCATCTATGAAGCCCTCGAGAGCTGTGGGAAACTCACGGTCAATAAGACGGTGAGAGCGGCATACGAGAGATTTGTTGAGGAAAATCCTTACGAGCGCGGCGCAGGCTGGGCGTCGGAACCCTGGTTTCAGAAGGAAATGCCTCTCGATGACGATCTGGTAAAAAGTGCCGCACAGGAGTCAGATACGGCGGTATTCATAATCGGCAGGACCGCCGGTGAGGATCAGGACAACAAAAACGAAGAGGGCAGCTATCTTCTGACCAAAGAGGAGACCGCGGCCCTGGCCAAGGTCTGCGCGGTTTTTGAGCGGACCGTCGTTCTGCTGAATGTCGGCAATATCATAGATATGAAATGGGTAAAGGAGCTGAACCCCTCAGCCGTTCTCTACGTGTGGCAGGGCGGACAGGAGGGCGGGAACGCCGTTCTTGATGTGCTGACGGGAGAGGTCGATCCGTCTGGAAAACTGGCCGATACCATCGCGGAAAACATAAGCGATTATCCGTCGACCGCGAATTTCGGGTCGGAGAAAGAGAATCTCCAGACCGAAGATATCTATATAGGCTACCGTTATTTTGAGACATTTGCTCCGGACAGAGTCCTTTATCCTTTCGGATACGGCCTGTCGTATACGGATTTCAGCATCGATGTATGCTCTTTTGAGCGGGAGAGTGAAGAAACCCATATAACGGTAAATGTTAAGAATACGGGCGCGGTGAGCGGCAAAGAGGTCGTACAGGTGTATCTGAAAGCGCCTCAGGGCGTCCTCGGAAAACCTGCGAGGGTGCTCTGCGCCTTCGGAAAGACCCCGCTCCTTACTCCCGGAGAGAGCCAAAAACTTGAGTTTAAGATACCGGATTACCTGATGTCATCCTATGACGACGGCGGCGTCACCGGGCATATATCCGCCTACGTATGCGAGCCCGGGGAATATGAGTTTTTGGTGGGGAGCGATGTAAGGAGCGCCGTTAAGGCAGGCAGTTTTATCATGGATGAGCTTAAGATCACGGCACAGTGCGAAGAGGCCTGCGCGCCGGTCCGCGAGTTCATGCGCCTGAGCCCCCGGTATGTTAACGGCGCTGTTGAGAAAAGCTATGGCAAAGTGCCCGTAAGAACGGCAGACCCCAATAAAAAGAGGCTGGACCGGCTCCCGAAGGCCAATGCCTGCGGCGGCGATAAGGGCTATAAGCTCAGTGACGTTGAAGCGGGAAAGATATCCATGGAGGAGTTCATAGAGCAGCTTACCGATGAGGATCTGTGCGCGATCTCCCGCGGCGAGGGAATGAGCTCTCCCAAGGTGACGGCGGGTATCGCGGGAGCGTTCGGCGGTATCACGGACAGGCTTAAGGACTTCGGCATTCCTGTTGCGGGTTGTGCCGACGGACCGAGCGGGATCAGGATGGACTGCGGGACACATGCTTTTTCCCTCCCGAACGGAACCTGTCTGGCCTGCACATTCAGCGAAGAGATAAATGAAAAGCTGTTCAATTGGGAAGGCCTCGATCTGAGACGGCACAGGATAGACGCCATTTTGGGACCGGGTATGAATATCCACAGGAACCCGCTGAACGGCAGAAACTTCGAGTATTTTTCCGAGGATCCGCTTTTGACCGGAAAGCTCGTGGCAGCTCAGATCAGGGGACTGCATAAGTACGGAGTTTTCGGTGTGATCAAGCACTTTGCGGGGAACACTCAGGAGTATAAGAGGCGGAATGTCAACAGTATCATGTCCGAGAGAGCGCTTCGCGAGATATACCTGAAGGCATTTGAAACAGCGGTAAAAGAAGGCCCCGCAATGACGATCATGTCGTCTTACGGTCCTGTTAACGGCATCTATTCCGCCAGCAATTACGATCTGCTCACAACGATCCTCAGAAAGGAATGGGGATTTAAAGGGATCGTCATGACCGACTGGTGGGCTATGGGCAATGACGGGGAAGGCGCCAAAGCCAGTATTTCAAACGTTGCGTCACAGGCCAGGGCGCAGAACGATATTTTCATGGTCTGCAGTGATGCCGGAAGCAATTCCAATAACGACAACCTTAACGAGTCGCTTGCAAACGGAAGTCTTACCAGGGGTGAACTGGCACGGAACGCGGCAAACATACTGGGATTTATCATGCGGACACAGGTGTACCGCCGCGCGCAGACAGGAGACTCTGACCTCGATAAAGAGCTGCTGGATGCGGTTTCGACGGAGGACAGTGCCCTTCACGATATGATGAAGGTGGCGATGGGTCCGGATATTACGGAACTCGACGCAGGCAGCATAAAGATCGGACGGGGAGCTTCCACATCATTCTTGCTTTCCGCGCCCCACAGATGCCTTCCGGAACTGGAACTGGTGATAAGAGCGGTCGATCAGCCGGATGTCGCGCAGCTGCCCGTTTCGGTATTTCAGAATAAAGAACTTGTGAAAACCGTGACACTGACCGGCATGGACCGCGAATGGCAGACGGTCAGGATCACGCTTGGTCCGGTATTTGTCGCCAATTTCTTCCTGAAGTTTTATTTTGCCCAGGCCGGACTCGAGATCAGATCCGCAAGGCTGATCATCGTCAAAGATCTGGAGGAAGAATTTAAAAAGCGGATCGCGCAGTTTACATGATCTTCTTAAAAGGAGGTTCAGTCCGTGGACAAACGAAACGAGTACTCAAAAAAGGCAATAAGGGAAGCACTGATACGGTTATCCCGGACCAAACCCTACTCAGAGATAACGGTCAGCGAACTGTGCCGGGAGGCAAAGGTGTCACGTTCCACGTTTTATAATAACTACAGTCTTTTCAACGATGTGGTTGCGGAAATGAGCGAAGCATATATGGAAAAGCTCCGGGGCAGGCGCCTGACGCGGGATTTCTTCGATTCACTCAAGGATGAAGGCGATGAGCTGAAGCTTTTGCTGGAGAGCGGCGTGTTCGGGCGGGAATTTACCATGTACCTGCGCGATATCGTCCGGGAGGAGATCATAGCCCGGGGCCGGTGCGAGCCCGAGGATATTTCGGTCAATGTCACTACGCTCTATCATGCGTTCGGAATATTCGGAGCGCTTCAGAATCTGCTGGCCATGCGGGGTGAGCCCGAGATCAGGGACGAGGGATATCGCCGCGGCATTGACGCATTGATGGAGATAATCAGGAGCTTCACCGATTTATCGGACATTTTACCGTGATTCGGTACGATAAGTTTCGGAGGGGGTTCGTTTAATAACCAAATATGCTAAGATATCCGCAGAAAGCGTCGGGAACCGTTCGTGCGCTTTTTGCGGATTTTTTATTGATCGGGAGAGGTGAGCATATGACAGAGAAAAGGACTCAACCCATCTGGAAGAATTTTATACATCTGATCGGACAGATCCGGCTGCCGATCCTGCTCATTGCGCTTGCTTTTTTCATAAATCTGGGAAGGGCCGCGATAGGGCTGGCGGTCCCGGAAAAGATCGCCGGGCTGGCGGATATGGAGTTTACCGGAGCAAACAGCCCGCTGGTACAGACTGCGGTCGGTATCTGCCTTACGATCTTTGCGCTGGCGCTGGCGGAGTTTGTCGGAGGGCTGGCGGCGACTTATATCACCTATATTGCCAAAGCCCGCATCAATCGCGACTTTCAGGCGGCTGCTTCACGAAAGGTGTTTGCGCTGACAGTCGCCGAAGCGGAGGCGCGCGATCCCAAGGAGTTCATATCCAGGATCACGACAGATACCGGTTTCGTGAGTGATTTTCTGATCGATCTGCTGGTGCTCGAGGTCCCCAGACTGTATTTCCTCATCAGTTCGCTGATTAAGGTCTCACGAATGGGCAACGGCATGCTCCTGCTCAGTTTTATCCTGATCGTACCTGTGATCGTTTTCGGCGCGGCCTGGTCCGGACATGTAACATACAAAAGTCAGACCCGTCTGCAGAATACCATTGCGCGCCTGACTGCGAGACTCGCCGAAAAGGTGGAGCATGCGGAGATCATAAAGGCGTACAACAGAACGGAGGATGAGATCGCGGACGGCGACGTTTTTATCGATGAGATGAAGGCTGCCCAGAAAAAGACCACACTGGCCGCAGCTTTTAACCAGCTGATCGCGAATATCCTGTTTATTGTGCCGACGCTCATCATCATGACGGCAGGCGCAATGCAGCTGCTCGCGGGAGATATCTCCACGGCGCAGTTTATCGCGTATTTCGGCCTCGGCGCGACGTATCAGAAGTATATTGCCGACCATCTTACTCTGTGGGTGCTCGCCAAAAAGGCTCAGGGCGCGACATTTCGCATTTCCGGGATCATGACGCTTGATGAGGACCGGGACATCGGAGGCGGGCGGATGGCATCTCTCCCCGGCGATATTGTCTTTGAGCATGTCAGCTTCTGCCTCGGCGGTAAGGAAATCCTTTCCGATGTCAGTTTTACTGTGAAAAATGGAAGCAAGTTTGCCATCGTGGGCGGGAGCGGCGCCGGAAAATCGACGCTGCTGAACCTGACCGAGCAGTTCTACCGTCCGGAAAAGGGCTGCATAACGCTGAACGGCGTGGATATACGTGAATTTGAGATCGGCAGCTATCGCGATCTGTTTTCCTATCTTCCTCAGAATGCTCCGGGATTTGACGGGACCGTGCGCGATTTTCTCTGCTACGGATCCGAGACTCAGCATTCGGACGAGGAACTCAAAAGGTTTCTTGAGGAGGTCGATATGCTCGAGGCCGTCGAAGCAAACGGCGGACTGGACTACGCGGTCGGAACGGGAGCTTCGAAGCTCTCCGGAGGGCAGAGGCAGCGTCTGGCCGTGGCCAGGATGCTGCTGAAGGGCGCTAAGATCGTTCTGGCGGACGAAGCAACGAGCGCGCTGGACTACGAGGGTTCCCGGCGCATTGCGGCACTGATCGACAAGTATGCCGCAGGAAAGACTAGGATCATCGTTGCGCATGATCTTTCAACGGTACTGGACGCGGACTCGATCCTGGTGCTTGACAGGGGCAGGGTCGCGGGCATCGGTACGCACGAAGACCTGAAGGACAGCTGTCCGGCATACCGGCGTCTTTTATCGGGCGGAGAGGAGGAAGAAGCATGAAGAACGTATCAGACCTTGAAACGGAAAGCATCGCGGTCAAAACCAAAAAGCCTTTAAGAACGCTCTATAAAGGAGTCAAACTGCCGGTGATGCGCACGCTGTTCGGCTCGCTGCTGTATCTTTGCGGTACGCTTGTCATCGCAACGCAGGCTGATGCCGTGGCTGCGATCTCCGTCGGGAATTTCAAAGACCTGTCGCCTGTATTTACTTATGCGCTGATGTGCGCGATCGGTTATGTCCTGTCCTTCGCAAGCGTGGTCGCCGATCTGGGCTTTGTCGAGCTGGCGGCGCGGATACGAAAAAAGATATGGAAAAAGATCATGCGCCTCCCGCTTAGCACCTATGACAGGGAGAGCCCCAACCGGGTATTAAGCCGCGTTACATCCGACCCGGAGTATTCCTATCAGCCCTTTAAGCTGCTGCAGCTCGTTTTCACTCTGATCGCCTTTCTCCTGCTGGTACTGGTGGGCGACGCAGCCATTTCGGAGCTGGTTCCGATCCTAATCATCGGTTTCATCGTCACCATCGGGATCATGATGTTTTCAGCCCGTTTCAGTGAGCGCGGCGCGGTGTCTGTGGCAGGCAAACTCGCCGCTTTTACCGCTTTTCTCGCGGAGCGATTCGGAAGGATCCGTTTTATCAAGGCGATGAACGGTGAGGAAAGGGAGAATGCCGCCGGGCTGCGCTGCATTGAGGAGCGCTACAAGGCGGATAAGTATAACGCCATGGCCAATACCTTTGTTCAGTTCGGTCAGGCCTTTCTTACATTTATCCTGTTTGCCGCCGCGTTTCTTGCCGGCAGCATGCTCATCCGCAGCGGCAGTGTCAGCTCCGGCACCGCGCTGGCAGCGTTCTATGCTTACGGCAGCAACCTGGTGCTGGTGTTCCAGCTCTTCGCGCAGTTCCCGTCCGTGTTCTCCGCTACAAAGGGCGGCAGCAAAAAGATCGTTTCCATCCTCGAAGAGGAAGAGGAGGATCCGTATGCCGGAAGCAGCGTGATCCCGGAAGCCGGGGATCTGAGCCTTGACAAGGTATCCTTCAGTTACGGCGACAAAGAGGTCGTACGCAATGTTAGCGCGCATAGTCCCAAGGGAAAGCTCACGGCCATCGTCGGCCCGAACGGGAGCGGCAAAACCACATTGCTGCGCCTGCTCGACCGCCTGTACCCTGATTACGGCGGGGATATCCGGATCGGCGAGTCCGGGAGCGAGGTATCCCTCTATGCCTGGCGTGACCGCTTCGGCATCGTCAGCCAGAACGCCGGTCTGTTCGAGGGGAGCATCCGCGACAATATCTGCTACGGCGTCAGGAACGTAAAGGAGGAGGAACTGCAGGCTGTCATCAGACTGGCATGTCTGGAGGATCTGATAGCTTCACATGAAGGAGGACTCGGGTTTAACGTGGGTTCTGACGGAGGAAAGCTCTCGGGCGGCGAGCAGCAGCGTATCGCTATTGCCAGGGCGATGCTGAAAAACCCCGAGTACCTGATACTTGATGAGGCTACCGCAAATCTCGACCCGGTGACGGCGCAAAAGATCAGAGCGGGCGTTTTGGCCCTGGCACAGGGCCGGACAGCGATCCTTGTGGCA
>CAMZAI010000136.1 GCA_947304065.1 uncultured Clostridia bacterium
TTTCGAGCCGGCGGTCCTTCCACTCTCCCTTTTCCGCCTCATCGGCCAGCGGGCAAACGATCTGAAAGTCCAAAGCCTCGCCGGGCACGCGGCCCGAGCGCTTTTCGTTCCAGAAATTCTCGTGCCACTCCTCTTCGGTGGTCGCAGCGGAATATCTGTCGGGATACATGAATATCTGCTGGCGCTTTGTGGCGGCCACGAAAGCCTTCGCCGAAAGGGGCGCAAGCTTCTTATACTCGTCTTCCGGTACCTCGGTGAAGATATCGGGAAGCGGCGCCGAAACAATGCGCTCTGCATCGCGGTCCACCCTTACCCCGAGGGCTTCGAAATCATAACTGTCTTCGGAGAATATCAGCTTCAACACCACGCCGTTCTCGGTGTAGAACTGGGAACGCTGGTACGGGGTATCGAAAATGAAATTGCCGAGCGAGTAGAAAATGTATTTGTCCCCGACCTTCTCGTAATTCATCGGAACATGGGGATGATGGCATACAACCACGTCCGCTCCCATGTCGAGGTATTCGAGATATCTGTCCCTCGTGTAAGGCGTCGGGAGTGCGGTAAACTCCTCGCCTCCGTGCGAAACAACGATGCACCAGCGGCATCTGCTCTTGATCTCCCCGATGATACGGCGGATCGTGTCTGTCTCGTTCCAGTTGAGGCACCCTCCCTTATCGGGTCCCGCGGGCTTGCAGCCGCGGCGGTACCCTACGGCAAACATGCCTATGCCGCCTGCTTCGTCAAAATAAACCGGCTTGCAGGCTTCATCGAGGTTCATTCCGACGCCCAACGGCACCGCGCCGTTTTCCTTCGCGCACTCGAGAGTCAGGGCAAGTCCCTCCTGACCTGCGTCCATAATGTGATTGTTGCAGAGATTCCAGATATCGGCGTTCATCCTGTGCAATACCGATACTGCCGCCGGATCGATCGTGTGCATCAGGCGCATCTCGGCTGCCTGCATGAGCTTCGCCGAAGAAGGGTCTACGAGAGGTCCTTCGACATTCGCGACAACATGGTCGGAGTCAGCCAGAAAGTTCAATATATCTTTCTCAATAAGCTCCTCGTCCTCCCACTTGCCCGCCATAAAATGGTCAAAGCCTATATCGCCGGTAAATGTAAGTACAGTCCTGTTCATATATCTCCCGTCCGCTCACGAATTCCCGAGCGCGAGCTTCGCGAACACGTCGCCGCGCTCCTCGAAGTTCTTGAAATATCCGTATGAAGCCGCAGCAGGCGAAAGGATGCATGCTCCGCCCGTGGGCGTGAGCTCCTTTGCCGTCTTTACCGCCTCCTGAAGGTCGCTGCAGAACCTGCAGTTGACCAGCTCCTTAACTTCTTCGTAGATCCTCTGTCCCGACTCATACATGAATATATAGTCCAGTTCACCATGCTTCCTGATGTAGTCCACCAGAACGGTGTAATCTATATGTCTGTCCATGCCGCCGATGAGCAGCGTGTGCGCGTTCTGAACGCTGGAAGCCGCCGCGATCGCAGCCTCGGGGATCGTTGAGATCGAATCGTCATAGAAGTCTATTCCGTCGACATTTCCCACATATTCCAGCCTGTGCCTGAGTCCGGTAAACTCCGCGATCGAGGCTCTGAGCGCCTTGTCGTCGCAGCCGTAGATATCCTTCGCGATAACATATGCAAAGAACGCGTTGATCTGATTGTGCGAGCCCTTGAGCACCATCTCAAAACGGGGTCCGCCCATGAACGGGATGATCCATACTCTCGCGTCTGTCTTAATATGAGGCACCTGATCGCTCACGATGAAATGATCGTTCTCCGTCTGCTTCAGCGTGATATTCTTTTTTGCCTCAAAATAGCGCTCTTTGGTAATATAGCGGTCGAGATGATCCTCGTAGAGGTTCAGCATCACGGCCACATGCGGCGAATAATACGCATGCTCGAGCTGGTGGCAGCTCATCTCGAAAACAATGATCGAATCGGGCGTGATGTCGTCGTAAATGTCAAGGCAGGGAACACCGATATTTCCGACAAGGAAAACAGGCTTCCCGCTGCACTCCTTAAGGATGTGATAAAGCAGCGAAGACGTCGTGCTCTTTCCCTTCGTGCCGGTAATGCCTATGGTCTGCGCGGCAAACTCCGAAAGGAACAGATCCGTCGCCGCCGTATATTTATCGTTAAAATGATCCGTGGGAATACCGGGGCTCTTGATGATCACATCGTAAGCGTCCTCATTCAGCTCATTCTGTTTTCCCTCAAAAACCTCAAGGCTCGCGGGACTGCAGTGCGTCTCAATGAACCGCTTTGCAGACTTCCCCTCAAGCCCGTATCCCCAGATCAAAACCTTTTTACCGTCTATCTTTTCTTTGATCGTCATAAAATGCCTCCGGAAATCATTGCGCAGTTTCCTGCGTATATTTCATTTTATCACAAAACAGCCCGATGCAACAATTATTATCATATCGGACTTGAATATATCCTTCTTTCAGTGTATAATATACCCCTGTAGGGGGATATATTTATGAGACTATATCACGGCTCGGTAAAGACAGTAGGACAGCCCGTATTCGGCGCAGGTAAGTTTTACAACGATTACGGCCGAGGTTTCTACTGTACGGAGAATAAAGAAGTCGCCAAAGAGTGGGCTGTCGACGAAAACGTTGACGGATATTTGAATATATACGATCTTGATCTTTCCGGTCTGAGCCTGATCAACCTTCAGTCTCCGGAATACTGCATACTCCACTGGCTCACCGTTCTGCTCCGGAACAGACATTTCGAGCAGGACACCGCCTTGTCACGTGCAGGTATGAAGTATCTTTCCGAACAGTTTCGCACAGATTATATGGATTACGATGTGATAAGAGGATATCGGGCCGATGACAGTTATTTCTCTTTCGCACAGGATTTCCTGAACGGAGCGATCTCCGTCCGGCAGTTGTCGGAAGCCATGCATCTGGGAAAGCTCGGCGAGCAGGTTGTATTAAAGTCGAAAAAGGCATTTGACCGGATCTCTTTCATTGCTTCGGAACCTGTATCTTCGGCGGAGTGGTATCCGAAGCGGGCCGCCCGCGACTCCAAGGCCCGTGCACAGTACAGCCGGATGAATAAAGACGAATGGCAGCGCGGTGATATCTATATCACGCACATTCTGGACGAGGAGATAAAAGCAGATGATGCACGCCTACGATGAGATGTATTTACCGAACGCACGCTGCAATATGGGCAATATGCTTCACTACGCCGTATACGGTGCCGGACAGAGTCTGATCGCATTCTATGACATGTTTATCAATTCACGGATAGCCTCGGCATTTGAACACGGATCCCCGAAGTATATCGCTGGGCATTCCGGGACCGAACTGGTTCACGAAGTATTTTATGAATTATCCGGTAAAAAAGACGGTCCTTATGAGCCGGACGGTGCATTTTCGTCCGAACATACCGCAGCCTTTTCCGACGGCAAGAGCCCCGAATTCTGGGCGGGATATGCTCTGGCCCACTATCAGTGGTACTCTGTTTTAAGTTTTGCTCATATCAATGAGATCGTACCTGTTGACAAAGTCCTCTCAATGTATCCGAAATACCATGAAATGGATATCCTGCAATTCGTCGACCGCATGGAGGAACTCAGGAATGACAGTTCCCGCCTCACGCGTCTCAAGGCATACCGCACCAGGCTGGGCCTCAGTCAGGGTGAACTCTCCGCCATCTGTGATATCCCGCTCAAAACGATCCAGAATTACGAGCAGCGTCAGAAGAATATCAACAAAGCAGGTGTCGATTATGTTATACGTCTGGCACACGCTCTGCACTGCAGGGTAGAGGACCTGATGGAATAAAACATAAGCAGCGGCGCAGGACCACATGGACATGCACCGCTGTTTTTTACGTTCAATTTTACTTGATATCCAATTCCGGCGGTACGTCGATCTCTTCGCCGACGTACTTACCGTTCTTTTTCCGCTGTTTCACGCATTCGGTCAGCAGATACTCTATCTGGCCGTTTACCGATCTGAAATCGTCCTCGGCCCATGCGGCGATAGCCTCATACAGCTTTTCCGAAAGGCGGAGCGGAACCTGTTTCTTCTCACCCATCAGTAGAGGCTGCCTGAATTAACTACCGGCTGTGCGTCGTGGTTGCCGCAGAGTACCACGAGCAGGTTCGAGACCATGGCTGCCTTTCTTTCCTCGTCGAGCACTACGGTCTGCTTCTCGTTCAGTCTCTCGAGAGCCATCTCGACCATGCCTACCGCGCCGTCAACGATCATCTTTCTCGCGTCGATGATGGCCGAAGCCTGCTGGCGCTGAAGCATTACCGATGCGATCTCGGGTGCGTACGCGAGGTAAGTGATCCTGGCTTCGATGATCTCGAGGCCTGCATCGTTGACCTTGCTCTGGATCTCGTTCTTGATGCGCTCCGCAACTACCTCCGCAGAGCCTCTGAGGCTGCCCTCGTCGGCCTGTCCGTCGCCTGTGGTGTCGACATTCACAGCCACATCGTAAGGGTATATCCTGACGATATTACGCAGGGCCGAATCACACTGGAGCGAGAGATATTCCTTGTAGTTGTCTACGTTGAACACTGCCTTCGCGGTATCGACAACGCGCCAGATCACCGCGATACCGATCTCCACGGGATTACCGAGGCAGTCGTTGATCTTCTGTCTGCCGTTGTTGAGCGTCATGGCCTTCAGCGATATTTTCTTTGAAAACATCTCGGGAGAAATGGCGGTGCTGCCGTCCGCGCCGAACTTAAGTCCGGGTATCGAAGCAGTGGGACCGTTCTCACCGCTCTGCGCAAGCTTTGTGCCCGATGCGGGATTTATCGCGGAACAGAAAGGATTCACGAAATAGAAACCGTCTTCCTTTATTGTTCCGATATATTTTCCGAAGAGTGTTAGAACAAGCGCCTCCTGGGGCTTTAAGATCCTGAGTCCGAGGAAGGGTATCCATCCGAACAATATGATAGCGAGTCCAAGGAACAAAAGCATGGATTCCTCAACAGCGCCGAATACGACACATGCAATTCCTGCGGCCATCAGCAAAAGTGTCAGCATCAGCGCTGCCATTCCGTTTTTCTTTGTTGTGTATATTTTCTCTGTCATTGAAGAACACCTCCTTTTGATATCATTATGATATCATATAAAATCTTTTCTGTCAATATCCGTCCGTATTAATAATCCGTCTCATCCGTCCGATATATATAATACCGGAATACCCGTACTATGCTCTTTTACCGGTTAAAATGTCCGGGATATCATATTTGCGTGTGGAAAAGGATTTCCATGCCGTCTTTTGCATGTTCAGGGAAAGGAGACCCGATATGAAGATTGCAGGCAGCTCTATAGCTATGAATTCGGAACACCTCTACAGTGAGTCCAACACTTATGATTCTCTCCAGCTCATTACGCGCTCTTCGGGCGTGAAGGACGCGGCCGCGGCTTACGCGAAGCATCACGATGACAATATGGTAGAAGGACTGCGCGAGTTCCAGAAGCAGGAAGAACTCGACGAGGAACAGCGCCGTAAGGAGAATGAACAGAACAGCGTACGTCACATGCTCGAGCGTATGAACGAGGACAGAATGCGCCCCAACTTTGAGATCAGCGACGAGACCGATCTCCAGATCAGACTTTTGCGCAAGCTCCTCGCCGCGCTTAACGGCAAAGGCAGGATGGAGCCTCTCGATCTCGAGGAGATGAAGCACGGTAAAGCGCTCGATCTTCGCAGCAGCAATATGAAGAAGGCCGATATGGTCATGGCTCTGCGCGGCTCTGCTTCAAATAACATTTCTGTTTCGGCCGAAGCAGGCAGCTTAAAGGTCGGCACCGGCATATCCGGCACCACCTGGCAGAAGGTGACCGCGGTAAGCGGCTCCCATAACGAAAGCGAATACACGACTTTCCAATCAACCGGCCTGGCTCTCACCGAGGACGGACGCAAGATCAGTTTCGGCGTGGAGCTTTCGATGTCCCGCTCTTTCACCGCGAAATTCGAGTCCCTGACCGCAGAATCATATATCGTTACCGACCCGCTCATCATAAACATTGACAGTAAATACGCAGGCCTCTCCGACGTTAAGTTCAAATTCGATCTGGACAATGACGGCAGAAAAGAAGACATCTCCTTCGCAGGCGAGGGAAGCGGTTTCCTGGCTCTCGACAAGAACGGCAACGGTATCATCGACAACGGCAGCGAGCTCTTCGGCACCGCATCGGGCAACGGCTTCGCGGACCTTGCGGCGTACGATGAGGACGGCAATTACTGGATTGACGAGAACGATGCGATCTACTCGCAGCTTAAGGTCTGGACCAAGGACAGCGACGGCAACGACCGCCTTATAGACCTTAAAGAAGCGGATGTCGGAGCGATCTATCTCGGCAGCGCGAGCACCGAATTCAGCCTCAAGGACGGCACGAATTCCACCCTCGGCGCGATCCGCAGGACCGGCATTTACCTTAAGGAGTCCGGCGATGTAGGAACGATCCAGCACGTAGATCTGGCAATGTAAAAACCGATAAAAAGGCCGGTTCCCCGTATCGGAAGAACCGGCCTCTTTTTATTGCTTATTCAGTCTTGATCGTTACATTTCCGGCGTTCTCCAGACCTGTCAGATTAACGTTCTTGTTAACCTTTGCGTCATAGGTCTCAGCCTTCATGATCTCGGTGATATCGAAACCTGTGGTTTCTTTGATGGTCTCGATGGTCTTCGCAAGCACTGCGGGAACATAGCCTCCCATGGTGCCCACGCCGGTCTCGGAACCGTTCGCGCCGTCGATGATGGTGATCTTATCGATAGCTGCAAGAGGCTCGGCAACAGCCTTTGCCATCTCGGGCAGCTTGTTCACGATCATCTCGGTCATGGCGGCCTGGCCGTACTTCTTCATAGCCTCGGCCTTCTTATCGATAGCCTCAGCCTCTGCGATACCCTTTGCAGCGATTGCTGCAGCCTCAGCCTCACCGACTGCCTTGATACCTTCGGCTTCCTTGAGCTTAGCGAACATCTCCGCTTCAGCTATGGCCTTGCGGGCGTCAGCCTGCTTCTCCTGTTCGAACTTCTCAGCCTCTGCCTTCTTCATTCTCTCGAAGAGCTCAGCCTCAGCACGCTGCTGTCTCGCAAACTTCTCAGCCTCTGCCTTCTTCTTAACTTCAGCTTCGAGCTGCTGCTCTGTAACCGAAACTTCCTTCTGCTTTAACTCGATCTCACGCTCCTGACGCGCAATGTTCGCGTTCGCGGTCGTGATCTCGATTGTCTTACGCTGCTCTTCTTTCTGGATCTCGTAAGCGGCGTCTGCCTCAGCCTGCTTGATATCGGCAGCCTTCTTCAGTTCTGCCTGCTTGATGGCCAGTTCGTTCTGCTTCTCGGCGATAGCGGTCTCGGAAGCGATCTTCGCGTCGTTGGCAAGCCTGCGGGCTTCTGCCTCAGCGATAGCAACTTCCTTGTCAGCGTTTGCCTTCGCGATCGAAGCATCCTTCTTGATCTTGGACATATTGTCCTGACCGAGAGCAACGATCAGACCGTTCTCAT
>CAMZAI010000137.1 GCA_947304065.1 uncultured Clostridia bacterium
GAGAACCTCTTCACATTCCAGTACGGATATGAGAATGATACCTTCAAGTATGACGCCAACGGAAATGCAAACGTTCTTCCCGCAGAAGAGCAGAACGCAGAGCACCTGATGGTTGCACGTCAGAACAAGGACTACTTCTGCATCGTTATCGAGGCAAGAAAGCTCGCTTCGATCGAGGATACTGTTACAGCTTCCTATCCTGCAGCTTATAAGGACAGCGCTGATTTCTACAAGCAGATCATCGAGAACTACTACAATTACAAGAAGGTTATCGCGAATACTCCCATGTATGCGGTTACCGACTGTAAGTTCGCAGCAACACTCGAGCAGGCAGCAAGCCTTTCGGAGTATCTGTGCAGCCAGTACGCTACTTACGCTTCACAGCTTACCATCTGCAAGGAGTCTGAGTTCGACGCTCTCTACACAAGCCTTTGCGAGAAGTACCTCAATGACGGCTACCAGACAGTTATCGACGAGAGAAAGGCTCTCTACGATGCAGGCAAGACCTCGAGTCTTCCCAAGTATTGATATCAAAGTAAAACATAAGACATGATAAAACGTCCTGCCCGGGATCCGGGCAGGACGTTTGCATACTCTCAGAGTTTAATGATCTGTTATTGAAGAGAAGTTTATTTATTTACATCGATGTAGCTGTACAATGTATATTTCGATATTCCGAAGTACTTCGATACCTTGTCGCCGGACTTTGTGATGAGGAACGCTCCGCTGTCGTTGAGGAACTGGATCGCGGCTGTCTTTTCTTCCTTGGTCATGTAGGCTACGGGCTTGCCGATCTTCTTTACCGAGCGCTCAATGAGGTCGTCGAGCAGGTCGTTGACATTGTTCGTGATCTTCTCGGCGTCGGCGTCGCTGTCCTCGGAACCGATGAAGGATTTCAGCGCGTTCTCCGTCATCATGAAGCCTGTGATGTCGTAGTTGATCGCGAGGATGTATACCGGAACCCCTTCATCGTTGCGGATATAGATCGTGCTGGACTTTAAGATCCTGCCGTCCTTCGTCCTGGTAAGGTATCCGAGATGGTCCTCTGTTTTCGACATGTCGTTATGAAGAGCATCGAGTACCACATGGGAAGGTCCGTCGCCGACCTTGCGGTTGCTGACATGACCGTTCTCAATGAATACGACCGATGAATTCAGGCTGCTTTCGGAAAGATCGTGGACCACAACCTCGCAGTTGGAACCGAACTGTACGGCTATTCCGTGAGCTATTTCTTTGAGGATTTCGAGTGAAATCATAAAAACCTCCGTTAAAACTTATTTCGTTCCGTACAGACGGTCGCCGCAGTCACCGAGACCGGGCACGATGTATGCGTTCTCGTTGAGCCTCTCGTCTACGACCGCGCACCATACGGGAATGTCGGGATATACCTTGTGGAAGGCTTCAATGCCTTCGGGAGCAGCGATCATGCTCACCCAGCGGATATTCTTGCAGCCTCTGTCCATGATGAAGCGGGTAGCGGCGATAGCCGAACCGCCGGTCGCAAGCATGGGATCGAGGAGGATAACCTCGCTCTCGGCTACGTCATCGGGAAGCTTGCAGTAATACTCGATCGGCTCATGCGTCTCGTGGTCGCGGTAAAGACCGATATGACCTACACGAACCTGGGGAAGGATCTTCAGCATTCCGTCCGCCATGCCGAGTCCGGCGCGAAGAACGGGAACGAGAGTGATCTTCTTCTTGTGAGAGAGTACCTTCGTGGTGCATTTGCAAATGGGAGTTTCAACTTCGATATCTTCAAGCTCGAAATCGCGGGTTACCTCGTAAGCCATGAGCATCGAGATCTCGGAAACCAGTTCACGGAAATCCTTTGTGGAGGTGTTCTTATCGCGAAGAAGTGAGGTTTTGTGCTGGATCAGCGGGTGATCGAAGATGAAAGCATTTTCAAACTGCTGCATGATGTGACGCTCCTTTGTATATATATTCTTATTTATTTTGATTCTAGCATAACGCAAAATTTTTGTACAGTTTAAAAAAATAAATTTTCCCTTTCGAAAAAAGAAAAATAACCTTAAGCCTCAAAATTGTGCTACTACTTTGTGATGTATTATGATAGAATAAGTTTTATCAACAACCAGTTGCAAAGGAAGGTAAGAAGGATGAAACTCTTAAAAGAAAGGATCCGCAGGGAGGGAAACGTTAAACCCGGGAATGTCCTTAAAGTAGACATGTTCCTTAACCATCAGATCGATGTTGAACTGATGAATGAGATCGGCAAAGAATTCAAGCGTCTTTTCGGTGACAAAAAGCCTACGAAGATACTCACGATCGAGGCTTCCGGCATCGCGATCGCCTGCATTACCGCGCAGTATTTCAATGTGCCCGTGGTATTCGCGAAGAAGGCGCAGAGCATCAATCTCGACGGTGATTCCTACACCACCAAGATCGAGAGCTTCACTCACAAAAAGGTTTACGACGTTATCGTCTCAAAGAAATACCTCAGCAGGGACGACAGGATACTGATCGTCGACGACTTCCTTGCGAACGGATGCGCGCTGCTCGGACTGATCGACATCGTGAAGTCGGCGGGAGCGTCGCTCGAGGGCATCGGCATCGTTATCGAGAAGGGCTTCCAGAGCGGCGGCAAGGCTATCCGCGACATGGGCATCGATCTTAAGTCGCTCGCGATCATCGAGAGCATGAACGCCGAGACCGGAGAGGTAGTATTTTCTGACGAAGACTGAATTTTTGTGAGAGGCACGAAATGAAGGAAGAGAAGCTGATAGTTGAGCGCCGCGGCAGCAAATGGAAGATATACGCCGTCTACGGACTTACTGCGTTCATCGTTATAGCCGCAGCGATCCTGCTGGTTTTCATGTTCGTTAGACATGAGGATTTCACCGAAACCCTCTTAAAGATCAGAAAGGCCCTTGCGCCAGCTCTGGTCGGCGCCGTTATGGCCTATGTCATGAACCCTCTCATGGTCTTTTTTGAGGGGAAGCTCAAGCAGTTCTTTTACAAGCACGCGAAGAAGCTCAGCCGTGCGGACAAAGCTGCGCGCATTATCAGCATCATAATCACTCTTATCCTTGTTCTCCTGCTGGTCGGCTTTTTGATCTATCTTATGATCCCCCAGCTGATCTCGACCATCACCGGCATCAGTACTTCGTTCCAGGACCAGGTCAATAACGTCCGTGACTGGTATATCGGTCTCGGTCTCGAGGAGTCGTTCCTCGGAAATTATCTCGAGCTGGGTTTTGACAAGCTCACGGTCTATGTCCAGGATTTCATGGAGAACCGGATGCTCGATTTCGCGAAGAATGTCCTCGGATCGGTAGCGACCGGAGCGTGGCGTTTTATCGGAACCATTTACAATATTCTGATCGGTCTTATTTTCTCCATCTATATCCTCGGCTGCAAGGAAAAGCTTTCCGCCATCTCGAAGAAGATCACTTATGCGATCTTCAAGCGCAAAACGGCGAACAACATCGTCAGGATCACGAGAGCGTGTCATATCAAGTTTACCGGCGCCATCACGGGCAAGATCATCGATTCGTTCATAATCGGTCTGCTCTGCTATGTTGCGATGGTACTGCTCGATATCCCGTATCCTCCGCTGATCAGCGCGATCGTAGGCGTTACCAATGTGATCCCTTTCTTCGGACCGTTCATCGGAGCGATCCCGAGCGCGATACTCATTTTGTTCGCAAACCCTGTAAAGTGCCTGTACTTTATCATCCTTATCGTTGTGCTCCAGCAGCTTGACGGCAATCTCATCGGTCCCAAGATCGTCGGCGAGTCCGTCGGACTTTCGCCTTTCTGGGTACTCTTTGCATGTACCTTCTTCGGAAGCCTTTGGGGTGTTGCGGGCATGCTCATCGCCGCGCCTTTGATGGCGTGCATTTACATGATAGTTAAGGAGCTTGTCGAGAACAGGCTTCACAGAAAGGGTCTGATGATCGAGACCTCGGAATACGAGGATCTGGAACGGGTGGACGAGACGGAGATGTTCTGTCTTGTAGTGGATAATCCGGAACCGGATAAGGCAGATCCCGGAGCTGCCGGGGACGGCGGACCCGAACCCGCAGGCGTAAAGCCCGAGGAATACGTTCCGGCCACTATCAAGGAGCTGAACCGCGCGGCAGGCACGGATAAATACACGATCGATTCCGATTTCGAATTCGAAGAGCCGGAAAAGCCCAAAGTGAATGCGGCGCCCAAGGAAGCGCCTCCGGCAAAAAAGAAAAGTCCCATAGAATTTTTGAAAGGTTTAAAACGTAAGAAATGAGCAGGTTATTCAATCCGGACAACGGATTCTTCACATTTATCAACAAGGCGATCGATACATTCTGGCTGGGCTTTTTATGGTTCATCATCAGCCTCGGGCTTGTAGTTGCATCGATCTTTATCGGAAATGACGTCGTTTTCTTTGCGGCGATCTTTATCTCATCGTTCCTTATCGGACCGGCCAGCTCCGCGCTGTATTACGCCACAGTGAAGGTTACGCGCAGGAGCAGGAGTTACGCGACGACGGAGTTTTTCCGTTCGTTCAAGCTGAACTTTAAGGTCGCTTCTCCGATGTCATTCATTTACAGCCTTTTCGCGTATCTGATGTACATCGACATCCAGTACGCGAACGCTCTTATTGAAGAAGGCAATTCTTTCGGCAATGTAATGTTCGCGGTGTTCGTTGCCGGATGCATATTCGCGGGAGTATCCCTTGCGTGGGCGTTCCCGATCCTTTCACGTTTTACCGTGAGTCTCGGCGGACTTTTCCGAAACGCCATTCTCATCGCGACCAAGCATCTTGTGAGATCGTTCGTCCTCATCATCCTCTGGGGAGCGGTGGGCTTACTTGTTTATGTATTTTATGAGTTTCTGCTTTATCTGATCATTCTGATACCGCTGATACCGGGTCTTCTGGCACTTGTGAGATCCTTTATCATCGAGCCGGTTCTTAAGAAATATACTTCAGAGTCGGAGGGCACTCCCGAGGAGACCGGAGTTGACGAGTGGTACCGCGAATGATCGTATCTTAATTTTCTTTTTCAGGAGGAAACAGACATATGGTCGATGAAGGAAATGCTTTGTATGATCTTATGAACTGGGGAGCCATGGAAGCGATCGTGTATTCCGAACACGACGATCCGCACACCTGGCTCGGCGGACACGTTACCCACAAGGGCGTATTGTACAATACCTTTCAGCCTACGGCGAGATCGGTTTCCGTAAAGATCAAAAACAAGTATTATCCGATGGAGAGCGTGGATGAGCAGGGCAATTTCTCTGTGCTTGTACCCGGAGATACCGTTCAGTCCTACAAGCTTGCCATAACCTATGATGACGGAACCACGACGGAGGTTTACGATCCCTATTCCTTCGCACCCCTTATCGGGCCCGAGGACGAGGACCGTTTCATCCGCGGAATACATTATGAGATATACGAGAAGCTCGGAGCGCACGTAAAGACCGTAAAGGGCGTAAAAGGCACCTATTTTGCGGTCTGGGCGCCGAACGCACAGCGCGTCAGCGTGGTAGGCGGCTTTAATCTCTGGGACGGAAGAAGGAATCCCATGAGGAAGCTGCGCGCAGCCGGCATTTTCGAGCTGTTCATGCCCGGAGTCGGAGAGGACGAGCTGTATAAATTTGAGATCAAATGCACGGGCGGACTAACCTATCTTAAGTCCGACCCTTACGAGTTCTTCGCCGAGATGCGTCCGAATACCGCATCTATTGTCCGCAGCCTCGATTATGACTGGACCGACTCAGAGTGGATGAAGGCCCGCAAGAAGATAGATACCGCATCCATGCCGATGTCTATCTATGAGGTTCATCTCGGATCCTGGCAGCGCAGGGGCGAGGGTGAGAACGACTATTACAATTACCGCGAGATCGCACCGCTTCTGGCAAAGTATGTTAAGAAGCAGGGCTATACCCATATCGAACTGATGCCCATCATGGAGCATCCGTTCGACGGTTCGTGGGGCTATCAGGTTACGGGCTATTACGCACCCACATCGAGATACGGCACTCCCCAGGATTTCATGTTCTTCATGGATTACATGCATAAGCAGGGGATCGGCGTTATCCTTGACTGGGTACCCGCGCATTTCCCGAGAGATGCATTTGCTCTGGCTACTTTTGACGGAACATGTCTTTACGAGCATCCCGACAAGAGGCTCGGCGAGCATCCCGACTGGGGCACGCTCATCTTTAATTTCGGACGTCCCGAGGTATCGAACTTCCTTATCGCGAACGCACTGTTCTGGGTAGAGAAGTACCACGCGGACGGCATCAGAATGGACGCCGTTGCTTCGATGCTCTATCTCGATTACGGACGCAAGGCCGGCGAGTGGGTTGCGAACAAGTACGGCGGCAATGAAAACCTTGAAGCGATCGAGCTCTTAAAGCACCTGAATTCCATCTTCCACAAGAAGGAAAAAGGCGCGCTGATCATTGCCGAGGAATCGACCGCATGGGCAAATATCACGAAGACCGTCGAGGAAGGCGGACTCGGTTTCGACTTAAAGTGGAACATGGGCTGGATGAACGATTTCACGTCCTACATGAAGAAGGATCCTCTCTTCAGAAAGGGCGCGCACGGACAGCTCACGTTCAGCATGATGTACGCATACAGCGAGAATTTTGTTCTTGTTCTTTCACATGACGAGGTGGTTCACGGCAAGTGCTCGATGCTCGAGAAGATGCCCGGTTACCGCGTGGACAAGTTCGCGAACTTAAGAGCCGCTTACGGCTTCATGATGGGTCACCCCGGAAAGAAGCTTCTCTTCATGGGCCAGGAATTCGGACAGGAGAGAGAGTGGAGCGAGAACAGACCGCTCGACTGGGGCGAGCTCGAGGACGAGCTTCATCTTAAGATGCAGAAGTTCTCGGCGAAGCTCAACGAAATGTACACCGAATATCCCGTATTCACAAAGCTCGACTGCAGCCCCGAGGGCTTTACATGGATGAGCTGCGAGGATGCGGACCACAGTATCGTCAGCTTTATCAGATCCGATGGCAAGGCAGAGGATACATTGCTCTTCGTATTCAACTTTACGCCCGTTCATTACGACCAGTTCATGCAGGCCGTTCCGTTCCCGGGCGAGTACAAGGAGATACTCAACAGCGATTCGACGACCTACGGCGGCGGTGGAAGGACGAACCCGAAGGCGAAGCTTTCACAGCCCGTTCCTCACGACGGCAAGGACAATTCCATCGTCATGAAGCTTCCTCCTCTGTCCTGCGTCATCTTCAAATGCACGCCCGAGGCAGCGAAGGAAGAGAAAAAGGCAGAGAAGAAGGCACCTGCAAAGAAGCCCGCAGC
>CAMZAI010000138.1 GCA_947304065.1 uncultured Clostridia bacterium
AAAAACCTCTGCCCGATTTTAGAGTCTGCTAAATGTTTTTTGGGGGATTGACGCGTCAATTTAGGGTGTGATACCATTTATGCAAATGCTGAATTTTATTTTGAGGAGAACCATATGCTGACTTTATTACGCGGAGGAATGGTGTTCGACGGTACCGGCTTTAAGCACTCGGATATTCTGATCTCTGACGGGATTGTCTCCTCAATTGCACCGTCGGCTCTTTCGGCGGGAGACGGTCTTTCCTGTTCGGGAGTTTCTGCCGACAAAATTATCGATCTGAATAACAAGTATATTTTTCCCGGTTTTGTGGATGTCCATGTACATTTTCGCGAGCCGGGATTTACTTATAAAGAGGACATTGCGACGGGCAGCGCTTCGGCGGCTGCGGGAGGCTACACGGACGTATGCGCAATGCCGAACCTGAACCCCGTCCCCGACAGTCCGGAGCGGCTTGCGGTCGAGCTCGAAGCCATAAAAGAAAAGGCGCAGATCCATGTATATCCTTACGGAAGCCTTTCGGTAGACGAGAAGGGCGAGAAGCTCTCAGCGATCGAAGCCATGACGGCGGACGTCATTGCGTTCTCTGACGACGGAAGGGGCCTGGCGGGCGATGCGCTCATGCTTGAAGCGATGGAACGGGTAAAAAAGAGCGGCAGGCTGATCGCCGCGCACTGCGAGGATATGACCGTGATCGGCGGAGCGCATGTCCATGACGGCGAGATAGCGAAACGCCTCGGGATCAAAGGCATCACGTCCGAAAGCGAATGGAAGATGGTGGAGCGCGACGTGAAACTTGCGAAGGAGACAGGCTGTCCCTACCATGTCTGCCATGTTTCGACGAAGGAATCGGTGGAGATCATCAGGAAGGCAAAGGCTGAGGGCGTCAATATTACATGCGAGACCGGACCGCATTACCTGCTCCTGGATGAGAACGATATAATAAAGGCAATGGAGGCTGAAGCGCCCGAAGATCTCGGAAGGTTCAAGATGAACCCGCCGCTGCGCTCGTCAGAGGACCGCAAGGCGCTGATTGAGGGACTCCTCGATGGTACGATAGATATGATCGCGACGGACCACGCGCCCCATGCTTCGGAAGAGAAGGCAAAGGGACTGCTCGGGGCCCCGATGGGAGTCGTGGGACTCGAATGCGCATTCCCCGTGCTTCATGCGGGACTTGTACGGACCGGGATCATGACATTGGAGAGACTGGTAACGCTCATGAGCATCGTGCCCGCAAAGCGCTTCGGGATAGAGTCCGGTATCAGGGAGGGCGCGGAGGCAAAGCTCTGCGTATACGATCTCAATGACGAATACTGCATCAGTCCCGACACATTCATGTCAAAGGGCAGATATACGCCTTTTGACGGAAGTAAGGTATACGCGCGCTGCCTGATGACGGTATGCGGCAAAGAAACGGTCTGGAATGCTCCCGGAGCATAACAATGAACGGAGTAATTAACGATATGGAACAGATATTTACACTGACAAAGAATACCCCGATAGCAAAGGACGTCTACAGGGCGGTCCTTCGCGGCGATACCTCGCGGATCACGGTGCCGGGGCAGTTCGTGAACGTAAAGCTTGACGGATTTTTCTTAAGGCGCCCGATCTCGGTCTGCGACTGGACGATCCCCTTCATGGGAGACGAGGGTGAGCTTACGCTGATATATAAAGTAGTCGGGAAGGGTACCGACGCCATGAGCCGCCTGAAGGAAGGAGCGGAGCTCAGCGTGCTTACCGGACTCGGACACGGCTTCGATGTGAGCGCTTCGGGCAAGAGACCGCTGCTGGTCGGCGGAGGCGTGGGAACTCCTCCGATGTACGGGCTGGCGAAAAAGCTGGTCAGGGCCGGAATCTCCGTCGATGTGATCCTGGGATTCAATACCGCGGAGGATGTGTTCCTAGCGGATGAGTTTGAGGCGCTGAACGATCTCTACGAGTTCGGCTGCGAGGGTTTTGAAGGAAAGAAGCCCGAGGTCAGGGTATATCTGACGACCGTGAGCGGCGAGACCGGAACCAAGGGCTTTGTGACCGACTGTGTGCCGAAGATCGGAGAATGCACGCATTATTACGCCTGCGGTCCGATACCGATGCTGAAGGCGCTGAAGGCAAAGATGGCGGAGACTTTCCCGGATGCGGAAGGCGAGCTGAGCCTTGAGGAGCGCATGGGCTGCGGATTCGGAGCGTGCGTGGGATGCTCGGTGGAGACCGCGTCGGGCTTTAAGAAGGTCTGCACCGACGGACCCGTTTTCCCGGCCGCGGAAGTTTTCTGTGAATAAGTACGGACAGACTGATCAATTGGAGGCTGCATGGCAGATATAAGAACCAGACTGGGGGACTGGACCCTCGATAATCCGATAATCCCCGCGAGCGGAACCTTCGGGTTCGGGCAGGAATTCGCGAAGCTCTACGATATAAATATCCTCGGTTCATTCTCGTTCAAGGGAACCACGAAGGAACCACGTTTCGGCAATCCCACGCCCAGGATAGCGGAATGCACGGCAGGCATGATCAACTCTGTCGGACTTGCGAATCCCGGAATCGACAAGGTGATAGCCGGGGAGCTGCCGAAGCTTCGCGGGATATTTAAAAAGCCTGTGATAGCGAACATCAGCGGCTTTTCGATCGATGAATACAAATACTGCTGCGAGCGGATCGATAAAGAGGACGGCATAGGGATCATTGAGGTAAATATCAGCTGTCCCAACGTTCACGCGGGCGGCATGGCTTTCGGTACCTCGCCCGAGGCCGCGGCTGAAGTCACAAGGGCGGTTAAGTCTGTGACTCACAAGCCCGTATACATGAAGCTCAGCCCCAACGTTGCCTCGATCGTCGATATCGCGAAAGCCTGCGAGGCGGCGGGCGCGGACGGCATTGCCCTGATAAATACGCTGCTCGGGATGAAGATAGACATAAAGAGGCGCAAGCCCGTGGTGGCCAATAAGATGGGCGGTTTTTCGGGCCCCGCGATATTCCCGGTGGCCGTAAGAATGGTATATCAGGTCTACGAGGCCGTGAAGATACCGATCATAGGCATGGGCGGCGTTGCTTCGGCCGAAGATGTGATCGAAATGATGATGGCGGGTGCGTCGGCGGTTGAGGTAGGCGCGATGAACCTGACCGAGCCGGGCATCTGTCCGAAGATCATCGGGGAACTCCCGGGACTCTGCGACAGTCTCGGAATTGAGAATATCACGGATATCATCGGTGCGGCGCACTGCTGATAAAATATTAAGGGAGGACAGCTATGGGAAGAGATGTTATCATTGCATGCGATTTTGCGAGCGGAGAGGAGACGCTTGCGTTTCTGGACCGTTTCACGGGAAAGAAGCCGTTCGTAAAGATCGGCATGGAACTGTTTTATGCGGAGGGACCGCAGATAGTGCGGCAGATAAAGGCGCGCGGACATAAGATATTCCTCGACCTGAAGCTGCATGACATACCGAATACGGTAAAGAAGGCCATGGCGGTGCTCTCGCATCTGGACGTCGATATGTGCAATCTCCATGCGGCCGGCACAAAGGCCATGATGGAGGCGGCGCTCGAAGGACTGACACGTCCCGACGGGACCAGACCTCTGCTGATCGCGGTAACGCAGCTTACTTCGACCGACGAACAGAGAATGAAGGACGAGCTCCTGATCAGTGCGAGCCTGCCCGAGACGGTTATGCACTACGCGGAGAACGCGAAGGCAGCAGGCCTCGACGGAGTGGTGTGCTCGCCTCTTGAGGCCGCGATCGTAAAGGAACGCTGCGGAAAAGAATTCGTAACTGTGACCCCCGGCGTACGCTTTGCGGACAGCGCGAAGGATGACCAGTCGAGGATCACGACGCCCGAGAAGGCGCGCGAGATCGGCTCGGATTACATAGTGGTCGGAAGACCGATCACTCAGGCGGAGGACCCTGTCGCGGCATACGAGAGATGCCTGAAGGGCTTCGTGGGATGAATGGGACATTGGTAAAGAGTTGAACAGAATTACAGCATAACAAACGAGGAGCAAAGAAGACATGACAAAGGAAGAAAGACAGATCAAAGTGGCTCAGGGACTGCTTAAGATCAAGGCGGTATTTTTCAGGCCCGACGACCCCTTCACATGGGCGAGCGGGATCAAGAGCCCCGTTTACTGTGACAACAGGCTGATCCTTACGGCACCCGAGGTTAGGGATCTCGTAGAGAACCAGATCGCCGAGACCGTAAAGGAAGAGTATCCGGAGTGCGAGGTGCTGATGGGAACGAGCACGGCCGGCATCGCTCATGCGGCGATCGCCGGACATATCCTTAATATGCCGATGGGCTATGTAAGGAGCGGCGCGAAGGATCACGGAAGACAGAACCGCATTGAGGGCAAGCTGGAAAAGGGCCAGAAGGTCGTAGTGATCGAGGACCTGATCTCCACGGGCGGAAGCGTTATCGAAGTTGTTGACGCACTCCGCGAGGAAGGCGCCGAGGTGCTCGGTATCGTGAGCATTTTCACCTACGGCATCGGAAAAGGCTTAAAGCGTCTCGAGGAGGCCAATGTAAGAAACGTGAGCCTGACAAACTTCGACGTGATAGCGAAAGAGGCCGCAAAACAGGGCTATGTAAAGGAAAGCGACATCGAAGGCCTGATCGCGTTCAGAAACTCACTCGGATAAAGAAATACAATTTGAAAGGATGAAGAGGAAATGCAGAACCTTATTGACATTCTTGAACTTTCGACGGCGGAGATCGACGAGCTCATCGACCGCGCCAACGACATCATCGCGCATCCCGAGGAATACCGGGAAAAGTGCAAATACAAGAAGCTCGCGACACTGTTCTTTGAGCCTTCGACCAGAACCAGACTCAGCTTTGAAGCGGCAATGCTCGATCTGGGCGGCTCCGTGATGGGCTTCTCCGAGGCGCAGTCCAGCTCCGCGGCAAAGGGCGAGAGCGTGGCAGATACCGTAAGGACCGTGGGCTGCTACGCCGATATCATTGCGATGCGCCATCCCAAAGAGGGCGCGCCCCTCGTTGCTTCGATGCATGCGGGAGTGCCCGTGATCAATGCGGGCGACGGCGGACACAACCATCCGACCCAGACGCTGACCGACCTGCTCACGATCAAGCGCGAGAAAGGACATTTCGACAATCTCACGATCGGCGTGTGCGGCGACCTGAAATTCGGACGTACCGTTCATTCACTGATCCAGGCGATGTCGCGCTACGAAGGCATCAAATTCGTCCTGATCTCACCCGAGGAATTGAAGCTTCCGAGCTATGTAAAGAACGACGCGATCAAGAAAAAGAACATCCCTTACGAGCAGACGACCGATCTCGTATCCGTCATGCCCGAACTCGACATACTCTACATGACCAGAGTTCAGCGTGAGCGCTTCTTCAACGAAGAGGATTACATCCGTCTGAAGGACAGCTACATCTTAACTCCCGACAAGCTCACCACGGCGAAGCAGGACCTGACGATCATGCATCCGCTTCCGCGTGTAAACGAGATATCCGTAGCGATCGACGATGACCCGAGAGCCGCTTATTTCCGTCAGGTAAAGAACGGCAAGTTCATCAGGATGGCGCTCATCCTGAAACTGCTCGGACTGTGATTATTTAGGAGGTAGCACATGAATATAGACGGCATTACAAACGGTCTGGTAATAGACCATATCGAAGCGGGCAAGGGCATGGAGCTCTACAATGCGCTGCATTTGGGCGATCTCGAGTGCTCGGTGGCGCTGATCAAGAACGTTGTGAGCCATAAGATGGGCAAAAAAGACATTATCAAGGTCGATGAAGTGATCGATGTGGACCTGAACGTTCTCGGCTTTATTGACCCCAATATCACAGTTAACACGATCAAGAACAATGAGATCGTGAGCAAGGCGCATATCGAGCTGCCCCAGAAGGTCACGAACATCATAAAGTGCAAGAATCCCCGCTGCATCACATCGGTGGAGCAGGAGCTTCCTCACGTATTCAAGCTTACCGATCCCGAGAAGCGCATCTACAGATGCGTTTACTGTGAGACGAAGTATGAGGAGAACAAATAAGTTCTTTTGCGGCTCAGCCCGCATCAGATAAAGGAAAAGGAATGAAAAGATAAGGAGAGAAAGAAATGGGTATCTACGACATCAGGAGCTTTGCGGAGACCGTAAAGGGCAATTCCTACGTGGGACGCGGGATTGTCGCGGGTCTGTCCGCAGACGGCAAAAAGGCCGTAACTGCGTACTTTATCATGGGACGCAGCACGAACAGCAGAAACAGGGTTTTTGACGAGACGGAGGACGGGATCATCATTCATGCGTTCGATCCGGCCAAGCTCGAGGATCCGAGCCTCGTGATCTATTCGCCCGTGCGCTGCATCAAAGACAACATGATCGTGACCAACGGCGACCAGACCGATACGGTCTATGATTTCATGGAAGCATATTACGGCAATGCATCGGCAGATCCGGCGGCGGAAGCATTTCTGTTCGAAGCGGCTTTGAATACCAGATGCTTTGAGCCCGACGCACCCAATTTCACGCCCAGGATCAGCGCGGTACTGAATTTCGGCGGCAGCGGTTATACCTACAAGATGAATATCTGCAAGAGCGCGGACCCCGAGGGGACCGAATGCAACAGATACACTTATTCGTACGCGCCTCTCGCGGGTCTCGGACATTTCATCCACACCTACAACCATGACGGCAATCCGATCCCTACTTTCACCGGAGAGCCCGAGAGAGTAGCGATCCCGAACGATATCGATGAGTTTACGAACGAGATCTGGAACTCGCTCGACGCCGACAATAAGGTTTCGCTCTATGTCTGCACACGCGATCTCGCGAGCGGTGAGAAGGAGACCAGGATCATTAACAAGAACCGTCCCTGATAACGATTGACGATGAAAGGAAAGGAAAGCAAAATGAAAGAATTTGAATTAAAATACGGATGCAACCCCAACCAGAAGCCCGCGAAGATCTATATGGAAAACGGCGGCGAGCTGCCGATCGAGATATTAAACGGCCGTCCCGGATATATCAATTTCCTTGACGCATTCAACGGCTGGCAGCTGGTAAACGAGCTCAAGAAGGCCACAGGCGAGG
>CAMZAI010000139.1 GCA_947304065.1 uncultured Clostridia bacterium
ACATGAATTCCAAAGGAGAGATCGTCTCCGTGGCAAATCCCTTTGCGGAGTATAACTACGGCACGGAACCGATCGTGACGATGCTGAAATAAATATATATTTTCGAGACAGCGTTATCATGAGGAGACACAGATGACTTTTACAGATGCATTGATAAATGGGGACATCGAAGCTATACGCAAATGTCCCAAGGCCGATCTGCATAACCATTTTGTGCTCGGCGGAAGCCGCAGATATCTGCTTGAACATTCCGGGCGGGATATCCGGCCGATCACTGAACCGCTGAATTCCATGGATGAGATGCATGCCTGGAATGCGGAGAACATCGGAAGCTTCTTTGATACGCCCGAAGGCCGCAGAATGTTGATAAAGGCTGCATTCGTACAGGCCAAAGAGGACGGCGTGACCATTCTGGAGATCGGGGAAGACGTCTGGGGCCTGGGAGCATTTTTCAACAATAACATCGATGAACTGGTTGAAGCCTTTGAATCCGCGCACCGGGAGATCGCTCCGGAGATCGAGCTCCGGCTTCAGATCGGAATGTCCCGCCATTGCGATATTGCGTATCTGGAAGAGTGTCTGTCCCATTTCTGGGGATGTAAAGCATTCTATTCAATAGACTTATATGGTGATGAGCTGGCGCAGCCCATAGAGAACTTTATACCCATATACCGGCGGGCAAAGGCCGAAGGGCTTAAGCTTAAAGCTCATGTCGGTGAATGGGGTACTGCTGAAGATGTGCGCCGGGCGGTAGAGTGTCTGGAACTGGACGAGGTTCAGCATGGGATAGCTGCGGTGAAGGATCCTTCGGTGGTCCGCTTTTTGGCTGATAACGGGATCCGCCTGAATATCACTCCTTCAAGCAATTATCTTCTTGGAAGGGTAAAGGATTTGAAGACTCACCCCATAGCTGAACTGTATCGCAGCGGCGTGGATGTGACGGTCAATTCCGATGATGTACTGATCTTTGATTCGGATGTTTCAAAGGAATATCTGCGCCTGTACCGGAGCGGCTGTCTGAGCGCGGAAGAACTGGACGATGTTAGGATAAATGGGTTAAAGAGGAGATAACTATGAACAGAACAATAGCAAAAGCCGGTTCGGCGATCGCAACGGTGACGGTATTTCTTTTTGCGGTATTTGAGGCAATCGATCTTTCCATGTGCAGCTTTTTTGTCTGCTTTATCCTGCCGATAGGGTTTATCATGATGACGGCAGGTCTGCACAATGAGTGCGAGAGCGACCGCAAAGTCGCCGCGGATACCGGTCTGATCCTTGCGGCTGTGTACAGCGTGCTTATCATGCTGGTTTATTTCTCTCAGCTGACCACGGTAAGAAACGATGCGCTGAACGAACAGGCGTCAAAACTTCTCGATATGGGCAAGTTCGGACTGATCTTCAACTACGACATGCTGGGCTACGGCATGATGGCGCTTTCCACTTTCTTTACGGGGCTTTCGATGAAGCCTGAAAACAAAGCGGACAAGTGGCTCAAAGCCCTTATGATGATACACGGAGTGTTTTATTTAAGCTGCGGGTTCATGCCGATGACGGGAATGTTCTCGAAAATGTCGTCCGGCGGAAGCGGCAGCGGCATAGGCGGAAGGCTCGCGCTTATAGCATGGTGCGTATACTTCCTGCCCATAGGAATACTTGCGTTCATGCATTTCAACACGGAAAAAGAATGATCCTGCGAATAAGCGGATGCACTTTCAGTCCTCGCGCAGATAAGATTCCAGATAGAGACGGCAGCCTTCGGAAACATCGAGATCGTTGCCGCTGTTCTTGATCATATAGCCGATCGTCTGGGACGGTATCACGATACTGTCGGTCTTCAGAATATGCTTATGGGAGCCGGCCATGTTCTCGACCACTTCACGAAGGTCGGCGCCGCTGTAAGCTTCACGGTAGAGCTCGGCGTCCTTGCTGCGGCGTCGGATACAGCACTTGTTGTGCCCGAAGCGGAGCAGCAGGATGATGGCGACGGTCATCGGCATGATAACCGAGAACGACACCCATATGGGCACACGTGTCGTAAAACCGTAGAAATCGTTCCAGCCGCCGCGCTCCTCGCCTATGAATACGACCATCACGACATACACCGTCGCATAGATGAGCACGGGTATCAGAGCCAGAAAACACTCGCGGATACGGATCAGGTGACTGTTGATGAAACAGCAGAAAGCCACGATGCACAGGATCGGGCAGAGACCGTGGAGGAAAAACCGGGAACCGGAGAAGATCAGGATAAAACCTTTGGCCGGCGTGAGTATGAACAGGGAGACCATAAAAGTAAGCGTTACGGTCGTGACAGCGATATGCATAAGGACCACGACCCAGTCGGGCAGATGATAATAGCCCGTGCGGATGCCGTCTATGGTATAGGGGATGCAGATCATCATGGCCAGTCCCGCCAGAATGTTGGAATCCACCGTAAACATGCAGAAGGTACGGATACCCATGTGGTCAAAATTTTCGTCAAAGGGCGTTACGAGATTCATGGTCACGCCCACGCAAACGCATATCGCCACAATGCTCGCGCTGATAAGTGCGAACAGGCACTGTTTTCTGTTGCTCTCAATGGCAGGATCTTTCACGGTAATACTCTCCTTACAGGTTAAATATTTAGCAAACGTTTTCTTAAATTCTATCACACCATCGGTACAAGGTCTATCAACAATATGGGGGACATCGTTCCCCTTTTTTCTGTTTTTGCGAGGAAAAAATATAGACGCTCGTCAGTTGCTTATATATACTGTAAAATGAAAAGCTTGCTGTGCCGGTTACGTATACTGCCTGGAATCAGAATCGGCTGAAAGCCGATTCTAAACAGGGGAGGAATCTTATGAAACTGATCTTCAGATCAATGGGGAAGTATAAAGGCGCGATAATCCTCGCGGTCTTTATCAAGCTTATCGGCACGATGACCGAGCTGTCGCTTCCCTATATCCTTGAATATATGATAGACAACGTGGTACCCGCAGGAGTCATGAGAGACGTTATCCTGTGGGGACTTCTGATGTTCGTGGCTGCGGTGCTCTGCAGGACATTCAATGTAATGGCCAACAGGCGCGCGATCGACAACGCGCACCACGTAAGCTTCGACGTAAGGCAGGCTCTTTTCAGGAAGACGGCCAATCTTTCGGGCGACAGGTTCGATTCCTTCGGCCTTCCGAGCCTTATCAGCCGCATGACGAGCGACAGCTACAACGTACAGAGCGCGGTGGCGCAGTTCCAGACACTGTGCGTCAGGGCGCCCATGATGCTTTTTGGCGGCGTGATCATGACTCTTATGATGGACCGCGCGCTGGCGATGATCCTGATAGTTATGCTGCCGTTCCTTATAAGCATAGTTCTTTTCGTATCTTCAAAAGGAATCCCGCTGTACACCGGAGTCCAGAGGAAGCTTGACTCGGTGGTGCGCATCATGCGTGAGAACATCACCGGTATCCGCGTGGTAAAGGCCCTCAGCAAGGGAGAATTCGAGAAAAGGCGCTTTGCCTCTGCCAATGAGGAGATGGCAAAGACCGATATCAGGGCCGGCACCATCATGGCGATCCCCGGACCGTTCATGCAGTTCTGTCTGAACATAGGCCTGACTCTGGTCGTTATATTCGGCGCTTCGCGCGTAAACAAGGGCCAGATGCAGCCGGGCGTCATCCTTGCTTTCCTCACATATTTCAACATGATCAGCATGGGCGTCATGGGCATTAACCGCATTTTCATGAGCATGAGCAAGGCCAGCGCCAGTGCGGACAGAATAGACGAAGTCTTAAAGGCCGATGACGGATGGGAGATTGTTTACGGCAAAGAGACCTGCAGCGACCATATCAGATTTGACAATGTCAGCTTCTCGTACGGTGCGGAGAGCAAGACAGATGCGGATTTTGCGGGCGGAAAAAGAGAGCTTGCGCTTGAAAATATCAGCTTTACGCTGAACAAAGGCGAGAGCCTGGGGATCATCGGACCCACGGGCTGCGGAAAGACCACTGTCATCAACCTTCTGATGCGTTTCTACGACCCCGACAAGGGCTCGGTCACTATTGACGGACGCGACGTTAAGAGCTATGAGAAGGACGAGCTCAGAAGAAAGTTCGGCGTTGTTTTCCAGAACGACATGGTATTCAACGATACGATCCGGAACAACATAGATTTCGGAAGGGAGCTGCCGCAGGAAGCCCTTGATAACGCCGCGAAGGACGCTGTGGCGATGGAATATATCGAGAGCCTCGACGGCGGAATGGACTACATGGCCGCGATCAAGGGAGCCAATCTCTCGGGCGGACAGAAGCAGAGACTCCTGGTGGCCAGAGCTTTGGCGGCCGATCCCGAGATACTCGTGCTCGACGATTCCTCGAGCGCGCTCGATTACAAGACGGATTCGGCGATGAGAAAAGCCATCAGGGAGCACCACGGGGACAGCACGCTGATCATGATAGCCCAGCGCGTTACGAGCATTATGGGCATGGACCACATCATGGTGATGGACAACGGAACATGCATCGGCTACGGAACTCACGACGAACTTATGAACAGCTGTCCCGCTTACAAAGAGATCTTTGAGATGCAGACAGCATAAAGGGGAATATATATGCCGGGACCCGGAGACAGAGGAAAAGTTAAAGAAAAACCCAAGCATGCCGGGAGGACCTTAAAACGGCTTCTGAGGTATCTCATGAAGTACGGATGGGTAGTCCTTGTTATGCTTTTATGCGCTTTTGCGAGCAATATAGGCAACCTTCTCGGCCCCAATTACGCAGGAAAGGCCATTACCGCGGCCAGCAAGGGCGCCGGGCAGGTTAATATCGACGAAGTTGTGCACTACGGCATCCTTATGCTCATAGCGTACGTCAGCGGCAATATCCTGAGCTTCTTCGTAAATATCGGAATGATGCGCGTCGGAAGAAAAGTAGCGAGGAACATGAGGCGCGACGTATTCAACAAGCTCATGGAAATGCCGGTCGGATATTTTGACAGGCATCTGGCCGGAGATATCATCAGCCGCGTGTCTTACGACATCGATGTGGTCTGCACCAGCCTTTCGTCGGATGTCGTGCACATCCTGACGAGCTTTGTAACGGTGGTCGGAAGCTTTATAATGATGTGCATCATCTCTCCGCCGCTCGTTCTGTGCATGGTATTTACGATACCCGTGTCGATCTTCTTTACCAGATATATGGGAAGGAGAACGAGGCCCCTCTACAGGAAGAGGAGCGCAGCTTACGGCGAGATGAACGGTTTTGCAGAGGAGATGTTCGCGGGACAGAAGACGATCCTCGCGTATGCACATGAGGATTATGTCTGCGACAGATTTGAGGAGATAAACAGGAACGCCGCGGAAGCATACCGCGACGCCGACAGCCTCGGAGTTACGATGGGCCCGACCATAGGCATGATCAACAACATCGGTCTGGCGGCCATCGGTCTCGGCGGAGCGGCGCTCTACATGAAGGGCATTGTGGGTATCGGCGAGATCTCGAGCTTTATCCTTTACAGCAGGAAGTTCTCCGGACCTATCAACGAGATATCGAATATCATCAACGAGATATTCAGCGCTCTTGCCGCTGCGGAGAGAGTGTTCCAGCTGCTCGACGAGGCTGAGGAGGCCAAAGACATCGCAGGCGCTTCCCTGCTCGAGCGGGCGCGCGGCCATGTAGAGGCGAAGGACGTTCATTTCGGATATCTCGAGAACAAGATCGTCTTAAAGGACTTCAACATGAAGGCGGAGCCCGGCAAGACAATAGCGATAGTCGGTCATACCGGAGCGGGCAAGACTACCATTATTAACCTTCTGATGAGGTTCTACGATGTCAATGAAGGCGCGATCTTCGTTGACGAGAAAGAGGTTAAGGCCTATACGCTTCAGAGCCTCAGGAAGAATTATTCGATGGTCCTCCAGGACACCTGGGTATTCAACGGGACCATTTTCGACAACATTGCCTACGGAAAAGACGGCGCTACGATGGAAGAAGTGGTCGAGGCTGCCAAAGCGGCGTATATCCACAACTATATCATGCGTCTCCCGAAGGGCTACAATACGGTCATCAGCGAGGACGGAGGCAATATAAGCAAGGGTCAGAAGCAGCTCATTACGATCGCGAGAGCCATGCTTTACGATACCAGCATGCTGATCCTCGACGAGGCTACGAGCAACGTGGATACCGCTACGGAGCGCAAGGTGCAGAAGGCCATGAGGAGCCTTATGGCCGGCAAGACCAGCTTTATCATTGCCCACAGACTCTCGACGATCAGGAACGCGGACAATATTCTGGTCGTGGAAGACGGCAATGTCGTTGAACAGGGCGACCACGACGGTCTTATGAACCGGAAGGGCGCGTATTACGCCCTGTACAGAAGTCAGTTTGATTGACACCTGTACTGCAGATTCATAGCGTGATAAAGGGGAATTTTGGGGAGTTTATATGAGTTATATTGAAGTTAACGGATTAAAGAAGACCTTTACGGTCAGGAAGAAGCGCGAAAAAGGCAAACTCTTCAGGGAAAAACAGACCGTGGAGGCGCTTAAGGGAGTGTCGTTTTCGGTGGAAAGGGGCGAACTGGTCGGCTATATCGGACCGAACGGCGCCGGAAAATCCACGACGGTCAAGATCCTCTCGGGCATACTTACGCCCGACGGGGGAGAGGCGCTGGTCGGCGGCAGGGTGCCGTGGCTTGAGCGCAGGGAATACGTTAAGCATATAGGAGTTGTATTCGGGCAGAGAAGCCAGCTCTGGTGGGATGTGCCGATCATAGACAGCTTCTCGCTCTTAAAGGATATCTACAGGGTCTCAAACGCCGATTATGAGTCGCGGCTTAAGGAACTGACGGACGCGCTCCAATTGGAAGAAATAATGCGTACGCCTTTGAGGCTCTTGAGCCTCGGCCAGCGCATGCGCGCGGAGCTGTGCGGTTCACTTCTTCACAGGCCCGAGCTGCTGTTCCTCGATGAGCCCACGATAGGCCTCGACGCGGTCAGCAAGCTGGCTCTCCGCGATTTCCTCA
>CAMZAI010000140.1 GCA_947304065.1 uncultured Clostridia bacterium
CGAGGATGTGGAATACAGCCGGCCCGCGCAGTAAGCTCTGTAAGCCCCCGGGGAAGACATGGGGACGGTTCTTCTGTCTGCGAACTAAAGCAGACAGAAGAACCGTCCCCATGTCTTAAATCTTCCGGGACACGCCCGAATATTTGTTCGATTTTTGCTTGAAATGATACCGCGGACATGCTATAATCGGTTGCATGGAAAAGGAGGTGCCTGCCGCATGGACAGATTCGTTCTGCACTCGGAATTTCAGCCTACGGGCGATCAGCCGCAGGCCATAAAGGAGCTCGTCGAGGGTTTTAAGGCGGGCAATCAGTTCGAGACGCTGCTCGGCGTTACCGGCTCGGGAAAGACATTTACGATGGCAAACGTCATCGCGGCACTCAATAAGCCTACACTTGTAGTAGCGCACAATAAGACCCTGGCGGCGCAGCTCTACGGGGAGTTTAAGGAGTTTTTTCCCGAGAATGCCGTCGAGTATTTTGTTTCGTATTACGACTATTACCAGCCGGAGGCGTATGTGCCTTCGACCGACACCTATATCGAAAAAGATTCGGCGATCAACGACGAGATCGACCGTCTGAGGCACTCCGCCACGGCGGCGCTGGCCGAGAGGCGCGACGTGATCATCGTCGCGAGCGTTTCGTGTATCTACGGCATCGCGGCGCAGGAGGACTATACAGAGATGACGCTGTCTCTCCGGCCCGGCATGACCGCCGACCGCGACGATGTGATCCGCAGGCTCATCGACATGCAGTACCTGCGCAATGAGATGGATTTCCACCGCGGCACCTTCCGCGTGCACGGCGACGTGATAGACGTTTTCCCGATAGCGGCGAACGATTATGCCTACAGGATAGAGTTCTTCGGCGACGAGGTCGACAGGATAGCGCAGATCGATGTCCTGACCGGCGAGGTGAAGGCCACGATGGAGCATATCATGGTGTTCCCGGCCTCACATTATGTCGTACCCGAGGAGAGGATGAAACGCGCACTGAAGAATATCGAGCTCGAGCTCGAGGAGCGCGTTAAGTACTTTAAGAGCGAGGATAAGCTGCTCGAGGCACAGCGCATTTCGGAGCGCACGAATTTCGACATAGAGATGCTGAGGGAGACGGGTATCTGCTCCGGCATCGAGAACTATTCGATGCATCTGGCGGGGCTGACTCCGGGCTGCACGCCGCATACGCTCGTGGAGCATTTCGGCGACGATTTCCTGATGATAGTCGATGAGTCGCATATGACTATGCCGCAGTTCCGCGGCATGTTCAACGGAGACCGCGCGAGAAAGCAGGTTCTGGTCGATTACGGGTTCAGACTGCCTTCGGCGCTCGATAACAGACCTCTGAAGTTCGATGAGTTCGAGGAAAGGTTCGATCAGGTGATGTTCGTATCCGCGACGCCCGGACCTTACGAGGCCGAGCATGAGCTGCTGCGCGCCGAGCAGGTGATCAGACCTACCGGACTGCTCGATCCTGAGGTGACGGTCAGACCCGTTGAGGGGCAGATCGACGACCTGATCGGTGAGATACGCGCCTGCACCGCGAAAAAGGAAAAGGTACTGGTTACCACCTTGACCAAGCGTATGGCCGAGGACCTGACCGACTATCTTAAGGATGTCGGCATCCGTGTAAAGTACCTGCATTCCGACGTTGATACGCTCGAACGTTCCGAGATCATCAGGGACATGCGCATGGACGTGTTCGACGTGCTCGTCGGCATCAACCTGCTGCGTGAGGGACTCGATATCCCCGAGGTCGGCCTGGTGGCGATACTTGACGCGGACAAGGAGGGCTTCCTGCGTTCGGAGACCTCGCTGATACAGACGATCGGCCGCGCCGCGCGAAATGTGGACGGACATGTTATCATGTACGCGGATACGATGACCGACTCGATGAAGCGGGCCATCGGAGAGACTGAGCGCCGCCGCAGGATACAGGACGATTACAATAAGGCTCACGGCATTACGCCGAAGACCATAGAGAAAAAGGTCCGCGACCTTATCAGCATCACGAAAAAGGTCGACAAGGAGAATTACCGCATGGAGAAGGACCCCGAATCCATGTCGGACAAGGAGCTCGAGGCTCTGGCACGCAAGCTGCTCAAGGATATGAACGCGGCTGCCGCGGACCTGAATTTCGAGCTGGCTGCGGAGCTGCGCGACCGCATGATGGAGGTCAGGAAGCAGTTATACAGCAATGCGCATGACGGAAAGTAAAGATTGTTCTACATCAGTAGATAGATGGAGTTTTTATGGTTTCAAGTTACATTAAGATCAGAGGCGCCAAGGAGAATAACCTTAAGGATCTGAGCGTGGACATCCCGCGCGACAAATTTGTCGTGCTGACGGGACTGTCGGGCTCGGGCAAGTCATCCCTGGCATTTGACACGATATACGCGGAGGGACAGCGCAGATACATGGAGTCGCTTTCCTCCTACGCGAGACAGTTCCTGGGCATGATGGAAAAGCCCGATGTGGAGTCGATCGAGGGCCTGCCGCCCGCCATATCGATCGATCAGAAGTCCACCAACAGAAACCCGCGCTCGACCGTGGGCACGGTGACAGAGATATACGATTATTTCAGGCTTCTGTACGCGAGGATAGGCATCCCGCACTGCCCCAACTGCGGCAGGGAGATCAAACGTCAGACCATCGACGAGATGGTGGATGAGATCATGAAGCTCGAGCCCGGGACAAAGTTCCAGCTCTTGGCTCCCGTGGTGCGCGGCCGTAAGGGCGAACATGTCAAGGTCTTCGAGCAGGCCAAGCGCAGCGGCTATGTGCGCGTGATCGTTGACGGACATCTCTATGAGCTTTCAGAGGAGATCAAACTCGAAAAGAATAATAAGCATAATATTTCCGTGGTCGTTGACCGTCTGGTGGTTAAGGAGGGCATCGAAAAGAGACTCTCCGACTCTCTCGAGAACTGCCTGAAGCTCGGCGAGGGACTGGCGACCGTGGATGTCATAGGCAAAGAGGAGCTCACGCTCAGCCAGAATTTCGCATGTACGGAGTGCGGTATCAGCATAGAGGAGCTCGAGCCGAGGACATTCTCATTTAATAATCCTTTCGGCGCGTGTCCGGCCTGCCACGGCATCGGATTCAAGATGGAGTTTTCCGAGGAGATGCTGATAGGCGATTACGAGCGCAGCATGATCGAAAAGGACAATGTCACGATCGGTGGCTGGAAGTCTCTTCACGACAAGACTTCATGGTCGCGCATCGTTCTCGACGCGGTCGCAAAGGCGAATCATATCGATCTGACGAAGCCGTACGGCAGCCTGACTCCCGAGGAGCGTCATGTGATCATGTACGGCACGGGCGACAGACGTTACAGGATCCACTATAAGGGCCTGCGCGGCGAGGGCGATTACGACGTGACCTACGAGGGCATGCTCGAAAACATCCGGAGGCGATATCGTGAGTCTTCGGACCATATGAAGCAGGAATACGAGCAGTATATGACGATCGTTCCCTGCGATGTCTGCAAAGGAAAGAGGCTGAGACCCGAGGCTCTCGCTGTCACAGTGGGCGGCAAGAATATCTGGGAAGTCACCGGACTCGCGATCAGTGAATTAAAGGAGTTTATCGCAAACCTGCAGCTCACAGACATGCAGATGCAGATCGGTAAGCTCGTGCTGAAGGAGATCAAAGCGAGGGTAGGGTTCCTCGATCAGGTGGGCCTCGATTATCTGACGCTCGCGCGCGAGGCGAGCTCGCTTTCGGGCGGAGAATCGCAGCGCATAAGGCTGGCTACGCAGATCGGTTCGGGCCTCGTCGGAGTAGCGTATATCCTCGATGAGCCGAGTATCGGCCTGCATCAGCGCGACAACGGCAAACTGATCCGTGCGCTCAAGGAACTGCGCGATCTGGGCAACAGCCTGATCGTTGTTGAGCATGACGAGGAGACGATGCGCGAGGCGGATTATATCGTGGATATCGGTCCCAGAGCGGGTACATTCGGCGGAGAGGTCGTGGCAGTCGGCACGGCGGAGGACATCATGAACTGTCCTCAGTCGATCACGGGCGCATATCTGGCCGGCAGGCTCTCGGTCCCCGTACCGGAGAAAAGGCGCGTTCCGAAGGGCTTTATCACGATCAGAGGCGCGCGGCAGAACAACCTCAAGAATATCGACGTGGACATCCCGGTTGGCGTATTCACCTGCGTCACGGGCGTTTCGGGCTCGGGCAAGTCGTCGCTAATCAATGAGATACTGTATAAGCATCTTGCGCGTTCGCTGAACCGCGCGCACTGCATAATACCCGGAGACCATGACGGGATCGACGGTCTCGAGCAGCTCGATAAGGTCATCAACATCGACCAGTCGCCCATAGGCAAGACGCCGCGTTCGAACCCTGCGACTTATACCGGAGTGTTCGATCTGATCAGGGATCTGTTCGCGGAGACGCAGGACGCAAAGACGCGCGGCTACGGCAAGGGGCGTTTCAGCTTTAACGTTAAGGGCGGCAGATGCGAGGCCTGCAGCGGTGACGGCATCATCAAGATCGAGATGAATTTCCTGCCCGATATCTACGTGCCCTGCGAGGTCTGCGGCGGCAAGCGCTACAACCGTGAGACTCTCGAGGTAAAGTATAAGGGCAAGTCGATATTTGACGTGCTCGATATGACCATCGAGGAGGCGGTGCATTTCTTTGAAAATGTGCCTTATATCAAGCGCAAGATCGAGACGCTCAACGACGTCGGACTCGGCTACTTAAAGCTCGGACATCCTTCGACCGCTCTCTCGGGCGGCGAGGCGCAGCGCGTTAAGCTCGCGACAGAGCTGTCGCGGCGCAGCACGGGCAAGACCATATATATCCTTGATGAGCCCACGACCGGTCTGCATTTCGATGATGTCAACAAACTCGTCGAGATACTGCAGCGCCTGACAGAGGGCGGTAATACGGTAGTAGTCATCGAGCATAATCTCGATGTCATCAAATGCGCTGACTATATCATCGACATCGGACCCGAGGGAGGCTTCCGCGGCGGCACGGTTGTGGCGCAGGGAACGCCCGAAGAGGTCGCGAAGAATAAAAAGTCGTTTACAGGCGAGTATATCGCCAAAATGTTATAATATGATGATGCACCCCCGGTCCGGAGTCGGTCCGGGGGATTTTTGGGTCAAAATCTACAAAAAAATTCAAAAAAAATCAAAATATTTGAAAATTCTTTCTTGCACCCGTTCTACAGTTGTGCTACACTTTCAATATGTAGGGGTATCTAAACTCCTTCAGCACCACAAATTGCGGTCAACAATTGTAGAATGGGCGTGTAGTTTGAATGGGTAACCTCATCGGCAGACAGGAAGAATATAAGATCAGAAAGAAGCTCGTGTTAGAGAATGTCAGACGGGTTTTCTTTACGTCTCTTGTATGCGTTGTCCTGCTCCCGATCATGATGCTTATCAACAAACGGTCTGCATCGGAGTTCGCTCCGATCGCAGGCGGCATGATGACCGTAGCCGAGATTTTCTCGGTACTTACCGTCGGCATTTCATTTTTTGCGATGAAAAACAGGGACCTGAAGCTGGCGACCCTGATATACAGATCTTTCTGGCTGATCTTCGAAGCCATGTGTTTCGTTCTGACTTATTCGGATAAGGTGAGCGGACGGGGGATGACGTTCTATTCGATCCTCGCGGTTGCGCTGTTTCTGATCCCGATCATGCATTTTTCCGAGCAGATGTATTACATAGTGCTGCTCGCGGTATATTCCGTTTTCCTGTCACTCAAATTCCAAACCGGCCTGGCCGAGATATTCAACATGCTCGTGCTGGCAGGCATGGTGATCGCGATGTCGCGCATACTGTACGCACGCTTTATCGAGAGCATGTCGATGAAGGAGCGCGAGCGTGAGTTAAAGGACAACGAGGCGATCGATCCGATGACCGGCCTGCTCAACCGCAAGGGCCTCGAGAAGCATATCGACGAGGAGATGCGCGACTGCATCAAGGGACGCAGAAGAGCGTCGATCCTCATGATCGATATCGACGAGATGAGCAAGTACAACGATTCCTACGGGATCGAGCGCGGCGACGAGTGCATCAGGACCGTGGCCGAATACATTTGCCAGATCATCCTTCGCAACACCGATACGATCTGCCGCCTGAACGGAGGAAGATTCATCGTGTTCATGGAGGGCGGCTCGGACATGGAGCCCGTGGCGCTGGCAGAGAAGATCCGCTCGAACATCGAGCGCAGGCGCATTCCCCACGGGAGACGCGCATCGAATCCTTTCCTGACCGTCAGCATCGGCGTGGCGTCCTGCATCCCGAGATACGAGAGCAGCTTCACCGAGATGTACGACGAGGCCGAGGACGCGTTGTTCGAGGCGAAGGAACGCGGCCGCAACGTGACCGTCTACGACGAGCAGGTTTACGGAAACTATTCGGGCAAAGCTGCAAATTGACATTTTCCTGCCTGCCATCATTACAGTCCTTTCCGAGTGTGTAGTGATGGCAGGCTTTATCATTTATTTAAGAAACGGAGATTAACATGTGGGTTGCTAACGACTGGAAAGATTACAGAGTACTGGACTGCTCCGAGGGCGAGAAGCTGGAGATGTGGGGAGACTATAAGCTCCTGCGTCCCGATCCGCAGGTCATCTGGAGCACGTCTAAGGACAAGGCGCTCTGGGGGAAGCTGAACGCTCATTACCACCGAAGCAACAAGGGCGGCGGTGAATGGGATTTCTTTGACTTGCCCGAGCAGTGGACGATCGGATATAAGGACCTTAAGTTTAATCTGAAGCCGTTCAGCTTCAAGCACACGGGGCTGTTCCCCGAGCAGGCGGTGAACTGGGACTGGATGCGCGGACTGATCTCCGATGCATTGAAAAAGGACCCCGACCGCAAGATCAAGGTCCTGAATCTGTTTGCATATACAGGCGGAGCGACCGTGGCCTGCGCGCGCGAGGGCGCAAACGGGGCGATGGAACGGGCCGGTATGGAT
>CAMZAI010000141.1 GCA_947304065.1 uncultured Clostridia bacterium
CGTCATACTTGAAGGTATCATTCTCATATCCGTACTGGAATGTGAAGAGGTTCTCGGGCTGGATCAGCCACTCCATGTACATCTGGGCTGCCTTAACCTGATCTGCGGTTGCCTTGGCCGAGAAACCGATCATCATGCCGTATGCGTTGTTTACGCGGTAAGCTGCGGGAACTCCGCCTGCTCCGTCGGTGGTAGCGGTAGATACGGGAGCGATCGCAAGCTTCGCATCGGGATTGGCTGCATAGAAGCTGTCAAGAACGCCGATGCTGGGTGAAATGTAGGTGCTGTAAGCGAATGCCTTGCCTGCAACGAAATCAGCCTCTGCATCGCTTGAGCTCTTTGTGGTGAAGTCGGGATCGAAGTAACCTAAATTGTAAAGCTGGTTTCTTCTCTGAAGAAGGACCTTCTGAGCTTCGGTTGTAAGAGCGGGAATGCTGTAGTCGCCCTGTGTAGCCCATGTAACCTCATCCTGGGGATAGGTTCTGTAAGCGTAGTTCTGGTCAACGCCTGCGCCCTCGACCTTTGTTCCGCCTGCAGGATAAGCTGCAAGGCCCTTGTCCTTGATAGCCTTGTAAAGGTCAAGCCAGTCGGACCAGTTTACGGGATAGGTCTTGCCGACCGCATCAAGCCAGTCCTGACGGTAGAAGGTAACCCATGTGTAGTTTGTATCCGAGTAAGGTCTCTCAGCGAGAACGAAGTAGGTCTTGCCGTTAAGAGAGGTGTACTGCAGATAGTTGTTGTCTACCATCATCTTGTAGTAGGTGGGAGCAACATTTGCAAAAGCCTCGAGATCGAGTTCCTGAAGGAAGCCGTCGTTTGCCCAATATGCACACTTATCGAAGTCGTACTCCATAAGAACGGTGGGAAGATTGTTGGCCGTTGCAAGGTTGTTGTAATCGTCAAGTACGGTTCCGCGGCCGATAGCCTGGAAGTTAACGGTGATGTTGTACTTGTCGCCGAATTCCTTCTGGATCCACTGTGTCCAGTAGTTGCTGGTCTCATCTCCGTCCTCGCCTCTGTCGTAAACGGGGATGCTGATGGTTACGTTGCTGTCAAAAGGCTTCCAGCCCTTGATGCCTGCGTCTTCGCTAACAGTAACGGGAGCAACGTCATTGCCGCCGTTGTCTGTGGAAGTTGAGCTCTGTGCTCCGCTTCCGGAGTTGTCTGTCTTGCCGGTATCTTCTTTCTTACATCCGGCAAAGAGTGCTGCTGTCATGACTGCGATCAGAACGATCGAGAGCAGTCTGCCAAGAACAGTCTTTTTCATAATTTCTCCTCCTTAAATAATACTTAACATAGTTTCATGTATAGCTACCCCCAAAGGGTCACTACCGAATCTTAAGCGGCTCAGCCTTTGACCGCGCCTACCATTGTTCCCTTTACGAAGTATTTCTGTACAAAGGGATAAATAACCAGGATCGGGATCGTAACGACCATGATCGACGCCGCCTGAAGTACCGCGGGCGAGCTCTTTGCAACGGTCGATTCTCCCACGAGGTCTATCGTGTCGGACGAGTTGAGCACCATCTGATAGAGCTTGTACTGCGCCATCTTCAGGCTTTCCTTCGTCGTAAAGTACATATTGTCGGAGTACGCATTCCAGCGGCCTACCGCGTAGAAAAGCGAAAGCGTAGCCAGGATCGGCTTCGAGAGCGGGAGCATGATCCTGAACAGTATCTGGAAATTCGTTGCTCCGTCAAGCGACGCCGACTCTTCAAGCTCATCGGGTATCGTGGTCAGGAAGAAGTTCTTCATGATCATCATGTTGTACGCCGAGTAAATGAGCGGAAGGATCAGTACCCAGAAGTTGTCGATAAGCTTCAGCTTATAATACAGCAGGTAAGTGGGAAGCGTTCCCGCCGAGAAATACATCGGTACCATTAGCAGGAACGTGAGCACTGCCCTGCCCTTTAATCTCTTGCGCGACAGCGGATATGCCGCGCAGGTACATGCAAGCATTCCGAGCGCGGTAAAAAGCGCCGTGATCCAGAGCGAGAACCACATGGAATGCAGCAGTTCTCCGTCCTGCACGATCTGCCTGTAAGCTCCCATAGAGAGCTCCTTGGGCCATAAGAATACAGAGTTTGAAGCGACCATCGCATTGCTCGAGATTGACTTTACCGCCACGTGCCAGAAAGGCAGCACGCAGGTCAGGCAGAGCAGCCCGACTATCAGCATGATCACTATGTCGCTTATCCTGAATCGGACTATTGCCCTGGAGCCGTCCGAAGAGGTCTGTTCTTTTTCTATTGCGTTGATCTCAGACATCTTAGACCTCCTTACAGTAATCCGTTTTCACCGAGTGCCTTTGCGATCCTGTCCGATATCAGAACAAGGATCAGGCCGATGGTGGACTGGAACAGGTTTGCAGCGGTCGCGAGCGAGAAATGCTGCGACTTAAGACCGAACTGGTACACATAGACCGCCAGCTGATACTGGAAATCCCTTACCAGCGCATTGTCAAAAGCGGTAAGACGTTCAAGGTTCGATCCCATGATCCTGCCGAGGCTTAATATAAGAAGCGTAACGATCGTGCTCCTCATGCCGGGAAGGGTGATGTGCCACATTCTTTGCCAGCGGTTCGCGCCGTCGATCATCGCAGCTTCATAGAGTTCGCCGCTGATGCTTGAAATGGCTGCCAGGTAAAGGATCGTGCCCCATCCCATCGACTGCCACACCGCTACGAGCAGATATACCGCCGCCCAGTGCCATTTGTCGGTAAGGAAAGGGATGCCCTCATCGATCAGGCCCCACTTTTCGAGGAGAATGTTCACGAATCCGGACGATGTCCTGAACAGCGCGAACGCGACCGAACCGATGACCGCCCATGAAAGGAAATGGGGCAGATAGAGGATCGTCTGGGAAACCTTTTTGAAGTGCTTGAACCTGAGTTCATTCAGCATAAGCGCAAGAATGATCGGCATAGGGAAGCCGAGGATCAGATCGAGCACGTTGAATACCATTGAATTCTTGAGGGCCGAGAGGAACTGGCTGCTCGAGAAAAGAGTCTTGAAGTTGGAAAGGCCTACCCACTTGCTGCCGTCAAAACCCTTCATGACCTTATAATCATAGAAGATCATGCGAAGTCCGGGATAAGCCGCATAATTAAAGAGAAAGACGAGCGCCAGCGGGAATATCAGCAGCAGATAAAGCTGCCAGTCTCTCCTGACAGTCTTCTTCCACGGCGAGATCTTCCGCGGTGCATTTGCCTCTTTTGTCATCTCGCTCCTCCTCTTCAAAAAAATTTTTTCGCCATTGCTTTTATTATAATATGCATGATAATTTTCTGTCTTGTCACTTCGGGAGATTTCTTTGCATTTTCAACCATAAATAAGCGCTGTTTTTCTGACTGTTTAAGTAAAAACTTTACCTTTAAAGTTGGTTTTTGTGCATTATGTCGGTTTCAAGTCCTTATTAATCGTTTTCGAGACGCGCTTTCTTGTTGTATTTTCACATCTTTATTTCACTTGCTTGCTTTTTCTGAAAATTCGCACTATAATTTAGGTCGAATTTACACATTGCATTTTTTGACATAAAATTGCGGAATGAAATTGCATCCGAAGAGGAGATCATTATGGCGAGGCAGAAAAACACGGTCATTGAATACAGGGATTACAATCTACCCACCTACTTCCCGATCCTGCTGCTCACAGGCGAGGTCTGGAGGATCTCGGACATCCCCTCCAACAGGCTGCATTTCCACAATTGCTTCGAGATAGGCCTGTGTGAGAGCGACGGCGGCTTCATGAAGTTCGGCGAGGCGATGCGCGCGTTCAACGCGGGCGACATCACGCTTGTCGGAAGCAATGTCGTGCACACAACCTACTCTTCTCCCGGCACCGCAAGCAAATGGACTTATATATTTGTAGATCTCGAGGAACTTTTAGCGCCCTATTTTCCGCTCAACCTTTTCCTCGATCCGGTTACGCTGAACTCGATCGCACGCAGCTATTACACGATACTCCCGGGCTACGAGCATCCAGAGCTTCGCATGCTGCTGAACGAAGTCGTAAAGGAAATGCAGGAGAAAAAAGAAAACTACCAGTATTCGGTCCGCGGACTGTTCTTAAGCTTCCTCGTGCATCTCACCGAGGTTTACAAAAGTACCGAAGAGCCTGACGTAAAGGAGCCTTCGCCCGTTCGCGACAAGCAGCTCGTCATCGCTCCCGCTCTCGATTACATTCACACAAACTATATGCAGGATTTCACGATCGACGACCTCGCGCACGCCTGCGAAATGAGTCCCACTCATTTCAGGCGCATGTTCCAGAGCATCATGGGCACAAACCCGCTCGATTACCTGAACAATTACCGCATAACGAAGGCCTCTATGCTGCTGCGTTCCACCGAGATACCCGTCCTCGAGATATCCGAGGAGGTCGGCTTCAGGAGCGTTTCAAGCTTCAACAGGCATTTCGCCGATATCACGGGCACCAGCCCGCTCAAATGGCGCAAGCAGATGTCATTTATCGAGAACAAATCCGTGCTCAAGTACACGGGCTGGATGGTTCCCGAAAAATAAAGCACCGGGCTTTAAGCTTCTTTTCAAATCACGGCAAATGTGGTAATTTATTACTGCATCCATAGCGCGTCGTCAGAGCTTCCGCGCTAAATCCAAACCGGATGCCTTAACAAAGGTTTATCATGAATTTATATATTTCCGGAATATCGGGCACCGGCATGGGCCCGCTCGCACTTATGGCAAAGGCCGCGGGACATACGGTCTTCGGCTCCGACCGCGCAAAGGGAGCCATCGCTCCCGAGCTTGAAGCCGCCGGCATAGAGTATTTTACAGGCGATCAGGACGGCACATATTTGCAGGAAAAGATCGACAAAACCGGCATTGACTGGTTTATCTATACTTCCGCGCTCCCCGCGGACCATCCCGAGCTTCTGCTCGCAAGATCAAAAGGCATCCGTGCCACCAAACGTGACGCGCTGATTGCGGAGCTGGTCGGCAATCTCGGTCTCAAAATGGTCGCGATCGCAGGAACCCACGGTAAGACCACGACCACCTCGATGCTGGTCTGGGCAGTCCGGAAGCTCACAGATAAAGAAGGCGCTCCCCTGCTGCCCTCATCATATCTTGTCGGCACTACGCTCGGCTTCGCTCCTTCCGGTTCCTACAAAAAAAATGACCGCTTCTTCATTTACGAAGCGGACGAATACGATCGCAATTTCCTTCACTTTTATCCCTGGCTCGCGCTGATCACCTTTGTATCCTACGATCACCCGGACATCTATCCGACCGTGGAGGATTACGAAGAAGCGTTCAGGCAGTTCGAGTCGCAGAGTGAGAATCTGATATTCGGCAGCACAGAGGCCGATCCCCGCATCACGCTCTCGGGCGCCGCGCGCAGGGAAGATGCGACGACCGCTTTCGCGGCGATAAAGAAGATGCTCGGAGCATGCAAAGAAAGCTTCCCCGAAAACACCGAATATGATGTTCCCGACGAGAGGATCATCGAAATACTCAACGCCTTCCCCGGCGTGGGCAGACGCTTTGAGCGCATATACGACGGAGTATATTCCGATTACGCACACCATCCCGAGGAAGTCGCGACCACTGTCGCGATGGCCCGTGAGGAAGCCGTAAAGACAGGCAAAAAAGGCGTGATCGCGATCTACCAGCCTCACCAGAATACCCGCCAGCACGAGGTCCGCCACCTGTATCCCGACGCCTTTAACGGTGTGGACAGGCTCTACTGGCTCCCGACCTATCTGACACGCGAGAACGAGTCGCTCAAAGTTCTGACGCCCGAAGATTTCATACAGGAGCTCAGCGTTAAGGACCGCGCTTTCGCCTCGGAAGCAAATGAAGCTCTCGCGGAAGAGATCAAAAAGCTGCAGAGTGACGGCTATATGATATTGCTGATGACAGCCGGCCCCGCGGATATATGGTTAAGGAAAGTCTTCCCCAATAATTAACAAAAATATACCGCCATGACTTTAAGCAGTCATGGCGGTTTTTCATGCTTTTTTCATACTTCTGTCATGTCTTTGTCAGCCGCGTGAGCACTCGTTGATGAGCGAGAGCTCGTCGTCTGTAAACGAAATGTTCTGTACTGCCTTGATATTGTCAAGGATCTGCGAAGGCTTTGACGCTCCCGCAAGAACGCTCGTAACAGCTTTGTCATGAAGCAGCCATGCAAGCGCCATCTCCGCCAATGTCTGGCCTCTCGACGCCGCCAGATCGTTCAGCTTCCTGATGTCCTCGAGCTTCTCGCCCATAACATCGGACTCCCTTAAGAAACGTCCGTCGGTCCGGATCCTGCTGTCTGCGGGGATGCCGTTCAGATACCTGTCGGTAAGCTTTCCCTGCGCAAGAGGCGAGAAGCAGATGATACCCTTCCCGAGCTTCTCCGAAGTATCCTTCAGGCCGTTATGCTCCACTGTCCTGTTCAGGATATTGTAGCAGTTCTGATTGATGATGAACGGAACATGCAGCTCATCAAGTATCGCAGAAGCCTTCTCCAGTGTGGGACCGTCATAGTTTGAAAGCCCGACATACAGCGCCTTTCCGCTGCTGACTGCAGATGAGAGGGCTCCCATCGTCTCCTCGAGAGGGGGATTGGGATCCGGTCTGTGATGATAAAAGATATCAACATAGTCCAGTCCGAGGCGCTTCAGCGAAGCGTCAAGGCTCGCGAGCAGATATTTCCTGCTGCCCCAGTCGCCGTAAGGCCCCTCCCACATGCCGTAACCGGCCTTCGTCGAAATGATCATCTCGTCCCTGTAAGGCGCAAAACAATCCTTCAGGATCAGACCGAAATTCTTCTCCGCGCTGCCCGGCTGCGGTCCGTAATTGTTTGCGAGATCGAAATGCGTGATACCGTTATCAAATGCGGTAGTGCACATCTCGACCATGTTCGCATAATTCCCGGTATCGCCGAAATTATGCCAGAGTCCGAACGAAACCGCCGGAAGCATCAGGCCGCTCTTTCCGCA
>CAMZAI010000142.1 GCA_947304065.1 uncultured Clostridia bacterium
GATTCACCACAGACCGCGATTGGGACCAGTTCCATTCGCCCGAGAATCTGGCAAAATCGATCGTAATAGAGGCTGCGGAGCTGCTGGAATGCTTCCAGTGGGATAACGAGAAATTTGACCTCCAGCACGTGAAAGAAGAACTGGCAGACGTGATCGTTTATGCGCAGGATCTGCTCGACAAGCTGGGCCTTGATGTGGACGAGATCGTGAACATGAAAATGGAGCAGAACGAGCGCAAATACCCGGTGGAGAAGGCCAAGGGCAGCGCTGCTAAATACGACGAGTTATAAGGGGGATCAGGAAATGGGGTTAAAAGATTTATTTAAGAGCAAATATGAGCAGTTACTGGACAGCATTATCGAGAATCTCGAGCGCAACATGGCGAATAACTACAAGGACAGCGCTCAGGCAGATCTGAGAGAATTTGAGCAGCTGCTCAATGAGATGAGAGATTCGAAGCAGATCAAGGAAGATGTCTATCTGCAGTACAATCTGACGCTTCAGACGTATAAGCACAGGCTGGAAGGGTATACACATAAGGACCAGAAGCCGTATTGGACGAAGGAATAATAGTTTGGTAATTCCGTTCCTCAGTATGCAGTGTTCTGCATTACAGATGATTAACGAGGGTGAAGATATTTCACCCTTCGTGTTCATGCTCCCACCCACGCCCTCTTTAGTAATTTTTCTTCTCTTTTTTGCGATTTCCCTCTGTTCAATTAGTGTATTAGCGTGTATAATAATACAGTAATCCGATAGTCCCATTGATTTTTTTGTTCTACGCAGTTTTGCAGGAGAGAAAAAAATGGAAAAGAAGACAAAAAAGATCAGCTCTAAGCTACTTACCTTCATCATACCGGTAGTAGTTCTCACAGTTCTTGCGCTCGTAGTTATCGCGGCGACCCTTACCAAGAAACGCATGACCGAGATGGCGAAAGAGACCATCGAATCGTCTATCTCGAATCAGGCGGACAACATTGAGGCGTGGCTGAGCGAGAATCTCGAGTATTTCAGCACGGTGAAGCATACCATGGAGGCGCAGAATCCTTCACAGGACGAGATCGTACCGTTCCTCGATTCATTCTATGGATTCAATTCGAACTCCCCGAACGGCTTCTATCTCGGAACCAGCGACGGACAGCTGTATAAGGCTACCCAGTCGGAGAAGGCTGAGACCAGCGTGACCGACAGCACATGGTTCAAGCAGGGTATTTCCCGCATTACCATGGCGTACGGCACCGCTTATACAAACAGCCACGGCCAGACTGTTATCAGTGCCACAGGTATCTTAAACGACGGCACTGACAATATCAAAGTCCTGGGCGCGGACGTTACGCTGGACAAGATCAGCATTATCGTTAACTCGGGAGTTAAGATGAAGGGCGCGAGCTCCTTCCTTGTAGATACGAACGATTATAAGATCCTTGCGCACAGAGACGTAAGCCTCATCGGCACAAAGCTTTCGACATCATCGGGTGATGCGCTGATGAAGGGCGCTGCGGAAGCAGTCATGGCGGGAGATCTCGGCAGCAGAGAGATCGACGGCAACATGGTTGCATTTGCATCGGTTTCGGGCACCGACTGGGTACTCGTTTCCTACATCCCCGAAAGCATAGTTCTTAAGTCGGTTGAGCAGATGGGTATCCTCCTGTTCGTGGTCGGAGCGGTAGCGATCGCACTGATCACCGTACTGATACTGCTTGTGGTAAGGCGCGTTATCGCACCTCTTACTCATATTACAAACAATATTTCCGCGATGTCCGAGGGTGACTTCACCATCGAGGTTGACTCTTCGGGCAATGACGAGATCGGCATTATGGGCGCGAAGGTATCCGATTTCGTTGCGAGCATGAGAAAGATGCTCGCGAGCATCAGCGATGAGTCCGAGAAGCTGAAAGAAGAATCGGACAATTCCGACAGGGTTTCGAAGACCATGTTCGAGGCTTCGCAGTCACAGGCCGACGCCATGAAACAGCTGAACTCCACTGTTGACGAGCTGGCTGTGGCGGTCAATGATATCGCGCAGAATGCGAGCATCCTCGCGGGCGTTGTTTCCGACACGAGAGAGAACTCGGACAAGGCTCACGACAGCATGAAGGAGACCGTAGGCATTTCCCAGAAGGGCCGTTCCGACATGGAGAGCCTCAGCGCGGCGATGGGACACATTTCCACTGCAAACGAGAAGCTTGTTGAGTCCATCAACAAGGTAGGCTCGGCTTCCGAGGAGATTACGAAGATCGTAGGCATGATCGGAAACATTTCCGAGGAGACGAACCTGCTTTCACTGAACGCCAGCATAGAGGCGGCCAGAGCGGGCGAGGCGGGACGAGGCTTTGCCATCGTTGCTACGCAGATCGCGAAACTGGCGCAGACCTCGGCTGAGAGCGCGAGCAGCATCGAGCATCTTATCGAGGAGATCAGGGCACTGATCGGCGATGCGGTAAGAGAAGCGGATGAGAGCGCGGAGAGCATCAGGGAGAACAGCGAGCTCATCGATGTAGCGGTTAAGACATTCGATCAGATCTATGACAATATTCAGGAGACCAACTCCCGCATCGAGGCGATGATCACCGATATCGAGAAGGTAGAGGATGTATCGACCAACGTTGCGGCTATTTCCGAGGAACAGGCCGCGAGTGCGGACGAGATCCTCGCCACCTCCCAGAATATGGTTGAAATGGCCAACAATATCACCAAGAGTAGTCAGGATGTGGCGGACAACTCGCACGAACTTGCGGAAACCAGCCAGACGCTTACATCCTACGTTCAGAAGTTCAAGATTTGAGGAGGCCGAAGATATGATTAAGAATACAAATATTAAACGGTTTTTGATCAGTTTTCTCACCTGTATCGCTATTCTGGCGTCCCTGACGGGATGTGCCGGCGGCGCAGGCTCTTCAGGCTCATCGGCGGGGGCAGGCGTAAAGATATTTTACACGACTCCGGTCCTCGATGATTTCAAGGAATTGCTGATGAACGCGATCGTCGATTCCGGCAAAAAGGCAGGAGCCTCAGTTACGGTCGGCGAGCCGTGCGCGAGCGTGGACGATCAGGTAGCTCAGATACGAAGCGCCGCTTCTTCGGGATATGACATCATCATCTGCAACCCCATAGACAGTGAGACGGTTCTGCAGATGGAGGTGGCAGCAGGCGATCTGTCCGTGATATTCACCAATGCGCAGCCCGAGGAAGACAAGCTCGAAGCGGACAAATACATGTATGTGGGAAGTAACGAGAATGACGCAGCGACTTTCCAGGCTGAATACGTATGGAATAAGCTCGGGAAGCCCTCAAAGATGAATGCAGTGATCCTCTCGGGTCAGCCCGGACATCCCGCAGCGGTAGCCAGGACCAAGGGCGTTAAGGACTATTTCAAGAGCAAGAACGTGGACGTGACATACGTGTTCAACGATTCGGCTTACTGGGACACCGACAAGGCGTACGACGCGTTTAAGGTATTCTTAAAGACCGGCCAGTCCTACGATGCCGTCATCTGCAACAATGACTCGATGGCGATCGGCGTGGTCAAGGCGATGAAGGATCTCGGCATAGATACCTCGAAGATCCCTGTAGTCGGTGTAGACGCGACCGACGGCGGCTGTGATTCGATCCGCGAGGGCGGCATGCAGTTTACCGTATACCAGTCGGCGGTCGGCCAGGGTAAGGCGGCGATCGACCTTTCGATAGCGCTCGTTAAGAAGGGTTCTTCCGCAGGAGTGGAAGGCGTTACCGAAGATTCGCTGTATGTATGGGTACCGTATGTTCCCGTAGACAAGAGCAATGTAAATTCGTTCAAATAAGCACATAAACAAAGCCAAGGGGCATGTCCCCTTGGCTTATTTTCATTTCTTCATCATCTCGTCGATCCTGTTTCGCAGATTCTCCAGCTTTCCTGCCATGTCGATGCGTCCCAGTCTCTTAAAATCCAGCGACGGATACGCTTTCTCCAGTCGCTTCTGGACGAAGGAGAAGCGCTCCCAGCTGTCGCGGCCGCGGGATACGGCCCTTTCGCGCAGCTGCCTGTATCTTTCTTCAAGACGTGCGGTACGTTCCTCAGCCTTGCGTCTGAACTCTTCCGAGGTCTCCCCGGCTTTTGTTTTGATATCTTCGAATTTTTCCTTGCTCTCCTCGAACTCCTTCATGCCTTTAAGCGTTCCGGAGGTCAGGCGTGAACCGATGACCTGCGCGATGCCGTTTAAGAGGCGGTCCATATCGTTCGCCAGTCTCAGGCGCGCCTGGATCTTCGCAAGCTCGGTCACCGTGATGATCAGGTCGGCAAAGAACAGTGTGTAGAACACGATAAACGAAGCATTCCGTAAGAAAGCGGGCGCTTTCTCGACCGTCATGATCACCGCGGGCTGGATCAGCTTCATCACGAATACGCAGCCGAAGCCCCACATCAGCGAGAACCTCAGGCACACATAGCCCATGATGTTGAAATGCTCGTCGGTGTAGTCCCACCAGCGCTGGTGGAAGATCTTTTCCATGATGAAGCCCGTCAGGAACTCCAGCACCGACGTCAGCACCACAGAGCCCGCGTAGAGCAGCAGGAGGCTGTCCTGCAGCGGCGTGAGCGCGAGTACAACTATCGTCGCGCCAAAACCGTATATGGGGCACACAGGGCCGTTTAAGAAGCCCCTGTTAATGAATTTGCCCGTGGTCACCGCGTGATAGATAACTTCCACGCACCAGCCGACCACCGAATAGAATATGAAAAAAGCAAGTAACTGATTCAGATCGTAGCTCATGATATTTCCTTCTTTCCTGAATTCATTGTAGTGCGGTGCGGTTGGTTTGTCAAAAGAGCGGGATATGTGTTATGATCTGGGCAGGAGGTGGCTGCTTATGAGATCGGGTACGGTAAAGATCATTGCATCGATAATTGTCATTATTCTGATCGCTTCATGCTTTAGCTGCACGGAAGTAAGTGCGTCGGGAAAGATCAGACTCAATAAGACCAAGGCTCGCCTGGAGCAGGGGGAAGAGATAGTCCTAAAGCTTAAAGGTGTGAGCTCTAAGGCAGCTGTTAAATGGAGCGTCGGCAAGAAGAGCGTTGCCGCGATAAAGAACAGCGGAAAGGCGAAATGCAGAGTGACGGCCCAGGCACCCGGTACCACCTACGTTAAGGCAAAGTATGACGGCAAGGTCTACCGATGCAGGATCACGGTCGTAAGGGCGTCCGCCGCGGCAGATGAAACGGTATTTGACGGAAAGAAGTTTTCACGGGTCTTTATCGATGATTTTGAGTCTTTCAACAGGCAGAACTGGGCGTATTGTCCGGAAATGGAGCGACAGGATGCCGGAGGAGTCTGGAGCAATTCCCAATGCACGGTAGAGAACGGCAATTTCATCATTACCTGCGATGTGAGGGATGACGGAACTCCCGTAAGCGGAGGCATCCGTTCCACCAAGCAGATCGAGAGGACATACGGTCTTTATCATATCAGATTCATGCCGGAGAAAGCAGACGGTCTGTGGTATGCGTTCTGGCTGCTGAACGACAATATGGAAGAGCCTGTGGCCGGAAACGGTGCTTCAGACGGAGCAGAACTGGACATTATCGAACTGGTCCCGAATCCCAATGAACTGTGTATGAGCGTTCACTGGGACGGGTACGGAGATGACCTGAAGAGTTATTGCGAGCTGATCCATGTGGATGATGGTTTTTACGGCAAATACCATGAGCTCTGGTACTTGTGGGATGCGCACGGATATCGCCTGTATCTGGACGGGACGGATGAAAGTGCCCTGATATTCGATTTTGACGGAAAAGAGCACGGAGACGGTACCTGCGCTGTACCCTGCGACCTGATCATATCCGCCGAGTACGGAGTATGGGGCGGCGACATCGACAAGGCACAGCTGCCGGCCCGGCTGTATGTGGATTATGTTGAGATATATGAGTAAACAGGCAGAGGTCTGTCAAATATCGGCAAACAGTGTTGTCTTAAGGTCTTCCGGTCTGACGCCGGTATCGCTCCCATAATACATGTGGTTGAAATAGCGGATAATGAGGTCCATATCCTCCTCGATCACGGCGTGTCCTTCCTTGTGGAAATGAACCGCCAGCCGGTCCGAAAGGCCCGCCTGCGCATAGACCGCATCCGCCCTTTTATAGCATTCCCACATCGCGGGAGCATTTACCCAGTCTTCGTTCGTATATGCGGCAATGACAAAATAATACCGGCCCGGGTCCATTGCCATGATTACCAGATTTTCCTGATCCATCGGAATATCCGACGGTTTTTTGTAGTGCAGGAAAGCATCGTTGAACCAGCCCCGCTCGGCGTCGGACTGCAGGCAGTCTAAAGGTTCGTTCTTGCCGTAAGTATATGCCGACGGTCCGCCGACCTTGGAAAAATCGTAGGTTTTGCCTTCGGATACCACGCTGTACAGCGCCAGTCCGCCCGCCCCCGAGCATGCGGGTATAGTCATGCGGAATCTTTTATCAAATGCACCGCATACGGCCGTGGCCTTGCCCCAACGCGACACGCCCGTTACCATCGAAGCCTCGGGATCAAGTCCAAACTCACTTCCCAGCCCGTCATATACCGCATCGAGGATCTTCGACGCACCCCACGCCCACGCCATCAGCACGCCGGTCTGCTCTTCGGCTTTTTCTCCGTACGGATACAGATCGTAGAATGCGCCCAGGTGCTTGATATCGTCCGATGCGATCTTGGTGCTCTCCATAACGATCAGGGCATATCCGTGGCTCAATGCAAAGTCTTTCGGCATTATGGGATGGAAACATATGATAAAAGGAGAGCCCTTTGCGTACTGCTTCGCATCTTCAGCCTCCGGCAGATAGGCGTGAACGGTAAACTCTGTCTTTTTCGAACCGGCCGCCACAGTGATCCTGACCAAAATGCCGCCTGCCACCGCGAAAGGATTGAAGGGCTTATCTTCCGACGGAGCCGCCTCCGGCTCTTCG
>CAMZAI010000143.1 GCA_947304065.1 uncultured Clostridia bacterium
CCAGCGGTTATCCCGACTTCACGAACTGGCCCGACGCTCATTCGGACAATCATATACAGACTTATTACAAATGGCTGGAGCGCGCCTACCTTTCGGGACAGCGCCTGCTCGTGCAGCAGTGTGTAAACAACGCAACGCTCGGCGCCATCACCAATGCGCTCCCTCCTTATGCGAACGCAGAGCTTAATGACATGAAGATCGCAAGGGAGCAGATCGCGGATATCAAGACGATGCAGGACTACATCGACGCGCAGTGCGGCGGTCCCGGCAAAGGCTGGTTCAGGATCGTTACATCGGCGGCCGAAGCCCGCAGTGTGATCAGCGAAGGCAAGATGGCGGTATTCCTTTCACTTGAGATGGATACGGTATTTGACTGCGATAAGGACTACATCGGAATGTACGAGGCCGGAGAGATCTCCGAGACCGAGATGAATTCGAAGCTTGCCGCTATCGAGGCACAGATCGATGAGTTCTACGATCTCGGTATCAGAAGCGTATTCCCGACTCACGCGCTCAATAACGGATTTGCGGGATGCCAGCTATACAAAGGCGAGATCTTCAGCATAATGAATTACCTGAACAGGGGCGATTTCTATCAGCCCGAGAAAGCTCTGAACCCGAGAGTATTCTATAAGCAGCCCAAGGCAAATCTCGATGCGGCGATCGCAGGGCATCAGAATTCGATCGGACTTACAAAGACCGGCGAATGGCTGATCCACAAGCTTATCGACAAGAAATACGTTATCGAAGTGGACCATATGTCCGACAAGGCGCTCAACGCAGTGATCGACATCCTCTGGGAAGAGAAATATCCGGGCGTCATCGCTTCGCATACAAGACTTCTCGACCTGTTCGAGCAGGATCCCGACAGATGCTGGGAGCAGATGGATATCCCGAGAATGATCAAGATCATGCAGCTGGGCGGAATCATTTCGCCGATGCTCTGGGAGACCATGGAAAAGCATCAGATGTGCGTTGCGGACTATCTGCAGGCCATGATCGATGTCAGCGCTCAGGGCGCGGCCACGGTTGCTTATCCCGATTTTGCCGATCGGGGCTATCAGACTTATAACCATAACAACCCTTACGGAGTGCCCACGACCTGGTATAACCAGAACGGCGACGAAAGCGACGATATAATCCTCGGAGTTCCCTTCGGAACGGACGTTAACGGAGCCTGCTTCCTGCCTTACTTCGACAACTGCGAGGGCGTATTTACCGAAGTTGATTACGACAGCTTCGACGGACTGTATCCCGGCATTTACGCTTCTAATGTGGCTTCGGTTAAGATAAACAGACAGACTACCGGGAACAGGACATTCGATATAAATACCGACGGAGTCGCTCATTACGGACTCATTCCCGACATGATAGAGCGCCTTTCAACGACAGAGGGCATCATCAATACAGATGCGCTGTTCAATTCGGCGGAGGCCTACATCAGGATGTTCGAGAGAATGGAGCGGTACAGCGACACATATCCGGACCGCAGTGAGGCTTACTGGCCCACAGTGGACACCGAATACTGGCATGACAACAAATAACACCCAACCTTAAAAGAAAAGTATGCGGCTCTTAAGCAATTCTTAAGCAGTCGCATACTTTTTTCTTAAAGCACAAAGTGATAAACTAAAACTGTACTGCAGATCTGCAACTCAGTAACGATCAATTTTCATATCGGGGAGAAACTAATCAATGCACAACATTCTGCTCTGCGATGACGAGAAGGATATCGTCAACGCGCTGAAACTGTATCTGGCGGACCCGGAATACCGCTTTTTCGAGGCCTATGACGGCAAAGAGGCAGTGGATATCGTGGCGAGGGAACATATTGACCTCGTTCTGATGGATATCATGATGCCCGGGATGGACGGGATAAAGGCTATGTCGCTGATACGCGAGACTACCAATATCCCGATCATTTTGCTGACCGCAAAGAGTGAGGACACTGATATTATACTCGGACTGACTGTGGGAGCGGACGATTATATTACCAAGCCTTTTAACCCTATGGAGGTCAGCGCCAGAGTGCGTTCGCAGCTCAGACGCTATCTTTTCCTCGGCGCGGGGCAAAAGAGGAACGACAGCGATGTGCTGACTATCGGCGGGATCGAGCTGGATGACAGGGCGAAAAGCGTCAGTGTCGACGGCAGCGAGATCAGTCTTACGCCGAAGGAATACGACATACTGAAGCTTTTCATGTCGGAGCCGGGCAGAGTGTTTTCCCCGAAAGATATTTATTCCATGGTGTGGAAGGAGCAGCCTCTGGGCAATGAGAATACAGTGGCCGTTCATATCAGGCACCTGAGAGAAAAGATAGAGATAAATCCCGCCGAGCCGCGTTATATCAAGGTTGTGTTCGGTCAGGGATATTGTATGCAGAAGGAGAAATGATCCGATGAAACATTTTTTCAGGACGACAGCCGGTAAGATCATACTCTTCGTGACTGGTCTGTTATCCGTATGCGTATTATTGGGAAGTATTGCGGGGGCAATACTGTTTTGGGAGTACGGTTTTTACGAGAAGAGCGAGTCGGCGCAGTACAGCGACAGGGTGATGTACGATGTCGTCAATGACTGGCTGGATATGTACAACTACGGCCGCTATGACGAGGAGAACGGGGTACGTCTCTATAAATCCGAAGGGAATCTTATTCTTGAAGTCAGCGACGAGAGCGGCAAGGTGATCGCAAGGACCACGAACGCAGCTGCGAGGGAAGACAGGAGCTTTACCTACACCGTTGAACTGCGGAATGCATCGAACGCCGACTATCCGATCTGGAGCCCCTCGATGATCACGGGAGACAGCACCTTCAGGATATATTCGATCTATTACAGCGATCTGCCTGATGATACGGTCGTGGAGCAGACATTGAGCGTCAGCTTTCTTAAAGGTTTTCCGAAAACCGACCGGTATATGTTCACGAACAAGGTCGTAGGACTCGGCTACAGACTTCGCTACGCCATTTACGGCATAGGGATATTCGCGGGCCTGCTGGCACTCGTTGCATTTATCATGCTGATGTGCGTATCCGGTAAGCGTCCGGAGGATGAAAAGATCCATCATGGGCTGCTCGGCGGCATGCCCTTCGACATAATGACCGCCGGGATGTTTTTGATCATCATGTTTTATCTGATGGTCGCGGATTACTGGTTTTTCAACGGCGTGGAGGAGACTGCGATCCTGATCATACTTCTTCCGGTGATGATCGCGCTCTTCATGGGTTATTGCATGAGCTTCGCGACGCGTCTGAAGGAACACAGCATAATCAGGAAGTCCTTTATCGTGTTTGTGCTGAAGGTCTGCTGGAAAGCGATCAGGTCTCTGATCAATGCTATTCCCGCAGCGTGGAGATGGATCCTTTTTATAGGCGTGGATTTCTTTATCAATTTCGGACTTCTTGCCCTGATGTACCATCGCGAAGATATCGCGATATTCTTCCTGTTCGTAAAGACATTGATCCTCATAGGGCTGGCCGTTTTCTATGCAGTTAAGTTCAAGGCGCTTGAACGCGGTGCGGAGGCAATCTCAAAAGGCAATCTCGAGTATCAGGTGGATACTTCGGGGATGATCGCGGAGCAGCGCAGGACAGGCGAATATCTGAATACGATCGCGAAGGGCATGAGCATCGCCGTAGAGCAGCGTACGAAGAGTGAGAGGATGAAGACCGAGCTGATCACGAATGTATCGCACGATATCAAGACTCCTCTGACTTCTATCATAAATTACGCGGGACTTATCGCGAAGGAGCCGTGCAACAACGAGAAACATGCGGAGTACTGCGAGGTACTCACGCGCCAGTCAGAGAAGCTTAAACGCCTGATCGAGAACCTGGTTGAGGCCTCGAAGGCGGCGACAGGCAACCTCGAAGTGCATCTGGCGCCCTGCGATGCCGGTATTTTCCTGACTCAGGCTTCGGGCGAATACGATGACAAGCTCGCGGAAGCGAACCTGACCTTGTGGTAAAACAGCCTGAAGAGAACCTCAGGATCATGGCAGACGGCCGCCATATGTGGCGTGTCTTCGACAATCTGATGAACAATATCTGCAAGTATTCGGTACCCGGCACGCGCGTTTATCTGACGCTCGAGCGCGACCGCAATATGGCGCAGTTCCTGTTTAAGAATACCTCTAAGGAGATCCTCGACATTTCAGAGGAAGAACTGATGGAGCGCTTTGTGCGCGGCGATTCCTCTCGCAATACCGAGGGCAACGGACTCGGACTATCGATCGCGAAGAGCCTTGCGCAGCTGCAGAAAGGCTGGCTCCGCATCGAGACCGACGGCGACCTGTTCAAGGCGATCCTCCGGTTCCCGATCGTTGAGGAAGAGCCTCAGACCGCCGCGCAGATGCAGGAAATGACAGCTGCGGACGGCAATGCACCCGAAGTTATCGGATGATCGCATTTTTATAAAAAAATAATTGTTACTTTGACCCTCTTTCGGATAAAATCATAGTATACAGTGATCAAACGAAGGAGGGTCATTTTATGCCGCCCGGAGGAAGAATGGGAGGTCCCATCATGAGGGGCTTCGCAACCGAAGAAGAGAAGGCCGCAGCGCCCAAAGTCACGAAGGACCTGCTCAAAAGAGTATTTTCATATCTTGCGCCTTATTGGAAGCAGCTGACGCTAGTGCTGCTCGCGATCGCGCTGTCTTCGATACTGAACCTGATGCCTGCGATCCTGACCGGTAAGATCATCGACGAAGGCCTGATCGGGCGCGATCTGAAGCTCCTTATCATTTACATCGTCGCGCTTTTGCTGACCAATCTCGGAGCGAACTTGATCGGCGTGCTCGAGAGCTATATAAATACCTGGATCGCCCAGCACATTACATTTGACATGAGGAATCAGATGTACGGACATCTGCAGAAGATGTCGCAGAGATTTTTCACGTCGAACAATCAGGGCGATATCATCACGCGCATGACGAGCGATATCGACGGCGTGGAGAGCGTGGTGACGAATACATTCAAGAGTATCCTCTCGAACTCGATCACGCTTGTTTTCGCGATAATCGCCATGTTCCAGAAGAACTGGATACTGGCTCTTCTGGGTATCGCAGTTATCCCGCTGTTCGTGATCCCTACGCGCAAGGCGGGCAAGACCAGATGGACGCTCACGCGCGAGGCGCAGGAATGCAACGATGAGATCAACGGGATCCTTAACGAAAAGCTTTCAGTCAGCGGTCAGCTGCTCGTAAAGCTCTTCTGCAAGGAAAAGCCCGAGATGGAGCATTACCGTGCCGCAAACGAAAAGATGGTAAAGCTCAACATCAAGGAACGCATGGCAGGCCGCTGGTTCTTCGTTGTGCTCAATACGGTTACCAACATCGGCCCCATGCTGCTGTATCTGGTCGGCGGAATCCTGATCATGAAGTACGACAGCAGCCTGACCGTCGGCGATATCACTGTACTCGTAGCGCTGCTCGGAAAGACCTATATGCCGGTCAATTCGCTGCTCAACATTCAGGTGGACTGGATGCGCTCGATGGCTCTGTTTACGCGTATTTTCGATTATTTCGATATGCCTGTGGAGATAAAGGAACCCGAGAATCCGAAGACTCCGGCAAAGCTCGAGGGCCGCGTGGAATTCTCGCATGTGGATTTCTCTTATGAGCCCGAGAGGCAGATACTGCATGATATCTGCTTCAAGCTCGACGCCGGGAACAGCATAGCGATCGTGGGACCTTCAGGTTCGGGCAAGAGCACGATCATCAATCTGATCCCGCGTCTGTACGACGTGTGCGAGGGCAAGGTGCTGTTTGACGGAGTGGACGTCAGGGATCTGGAGCTTTCGTATCTCAGAAAGAATGTCGGCGTGGTATCGCAGGAAACCTATCTGTTCAACGGAACGATCCGCGATAACCTGCTCTATGCGAAGCCCGACGCGACGGAAGAAGAACTGATCGACGCCTGCAAAAAGGCGAATATATATGATTTTATCAGCGCGCAGGAGACCGGTTTCGACACGATGGTCGGCAACAGAGGCCTGAAGCTCTCGGGCGGCGAGAAGCAGCGCATCTCGATCGCACGCGTACTGCTCAAAGATCCCGCGCTGCTGATCTTCGACGAGGCCACCTCGGCTCTCGATTCGATCTCCGAGAGCAAGATACAGGAGGCCATCGATCCGCTGATCGAGTCGCGTACGAGCATCCTGATCGCGCACCGTTTATCGACCATCCTTGCTGCCGACGAGATACTGGTCGTAAAGGACGGAAGAGTCGTGGAGAGAGGACAGCACAAGGATCTTGTGGCTCTGGGAGGAGTGTACACGGAGCTGTACAACACGCAGTTTAAGAGGATTCCGGAAGAATAAATAAAAGACAGGGGGACGGTTCTTCTGTCCTGACCATACGTCAGACAGAAGAACCGTCCCCGCTGTCTTTCTTCTTAGTTATCCGAAAGCTTATATCCGTTTTTCATATTCTTGCTGGCCGTGTCAAGCACGCGGTTGAGCGTCTTTGTCGTCTCTTCCTTTGCCATTGCGCAGAGCTTGTTGTTTGCCTCGAGCATGAGCTTCGGATCGGCCTTCTTTGCCATCTTGCGGTCATATTCGAGAAGAAGCTGTCTGCTCCTGTTCGCGACTGCCTCCTGATAGCGCCAGATGTTTTGGATCGAAGAGGAGTAGCAGGAGTCTGCGAGAGCTCCGATCAGGCGGCTGCCCCAGTAGTAGTTCTCGGTCGAGGTATCCGTCGTAACCTTCGAGAGGTAGGCGGGAAGCTCGGGAACATTGGTGTATACGGGCAGCATCGCGGCGAAAGTGGTGGAGCCGAAGCAGATCCATTCCACGCCCGCGATCTCTGCGGGAACATTGCTCCTGATCTGGCAGATCGAGGTAAC